>JBPCTU010000165.1:0-5488 GCA_051011515.1 Acidimicrobiales bacterium | reverse complement strand
CGGCCGGCACCGGGGTACTCGCAGCCGAGAACGTCGAAGAGGTCATGCCCCTACCAGCCGACCTCACGGGCGAGGGCGACCTGTTCATGCTTCGCGTGCGTGGTGAATCCATGATCGAAGCCGGAATCCTCGAAGGTGATTTTGTAGTGGCGCGAGCCCAAGTGACCGCCGACGAGGGCGACACGGTCGTTGCCGGCATTCCCGACGATGAAGCCACGGTCAAGGTCTTCGGCCGCGAAGGTTCCTCCGTTGTCCTTCACCCGGCCAACCCGACGATGGAGCCCATGCGGTTCGACGCCGAAGACGTTCAGATCTTCGGCAAGGTCGTCACAGTCATGCGCAAGCTCTGAGCGACGTGCACGCCTGTGCGGGCCGCTACAAGCCGTCGCTCAACAACCGCCGCAAGAGCTCATAACAGGCCTCGACAGCGGCTCGTTCAACGCGTTCGTCGGCGGTGTGAGCCAGCGTTGACTCGCCGGGCCCGAAGTTGGCCGCCGGGATCCCGTGCTGGTGAAAGAAAGAGACATCGGTCCATCCCAACTTCGCCAAGACTTGCAGGTCGTAACGGCCGATCAACGCCGCCAACAACGGATTGAACAATCCAGGAGGAGCCGGCGGAGCCTCGTCGACGAAGATCAACCGATCGTCGTCAGACAGTTCTGGCGCGAAGAGCTCGCGGATGTGGTCTCGGGCCTGCTCGAGAGTGCGATCAGGGGCAACTCGATGGTTAACCGTGACCGTCGCCATGTCGGGCACGACATTGCCGGCCACGCCCCCATCGACGAAAACAGCCTGGAGGGCCTCTCGGTACGTGCATCCGTCGATCACCGGCTCGCGAGCCTCATAGTTCTCCAAGATCCTCAGCACTGAGCCGAGGCGGTGAATGGAGTTGCGGCCCATCCAGGGACGCGCGGTGTGGGCTCGTGCGCCCGCAATTTCGATCCTGAATCGCATGGTGCCCTGGCAACCAGCTTCGACCTTGCCCGACGTTGGTTCTCCCAACAGAGCCAGGTCGGCCTCGCACAACTTCGGATCATGAGCGAAAAGTTCTCGAAGCCCACTGTGTTCGAAGGCGACCTCTTCGCGCGCATAGAACAGGTAGGTCACATCCACCGCTGGGGCACGCAGCGCTTCGGCCAGCGTCAGCATCACCGCAAGGCCGGACTTCATGTCGGCGGCACCAAGCCCCCACAACACATCACCATCTACTCGTGCTGTCGCGTTGCCGTTGGCGGGGACTGTGTCGAGGTGGCCGCCGAGCAACAGCCGGTGTTTTCGTCCCAACTCCGTGCGGGCAACGACGTTGTCGCCGACTCGGACGACCCGCAACCAGTCCAGCTGCTCGAGCCGGGCTTCGACCAGGTCGGCGAGAACTGCCTCCTCGAAGCTCTCCGACGGGACGTCTATGAGATCGGCCGTGAGCTGCAGCAGATCGGGCGAATTCAGAGCGCCACCCCATGTGTGCGCAGAGCGTCGTTGAGAGCGCTCTTGTCGTGACGTTCGCCTTCGGAGAGGCGTTTGATTATGAGCGCACACGGAAGACCGAACGTGCCGCCTGCGAACTCACGTGGGCGCGTAGCCAGAACAGCTACCGACCATGCCGGAATGTGACCACGAGACACCTCGTCGCCAGTTTCGGCGTCGACCACCGGCACCGAGCCATTGAGGATGACTCCCGACCCGACAACAGCGCCTTCGCCAACGCGTGAACCCTCGGTGATCATGCACCGGCTGCCAATAAAAGCCTCGTCTTCAATGATGACGGGGGACGCTACGGCAGGCTCGAGCACTCCACCGATGCCAACACCCCCCGCCAGGTGCACGTTCTTGCCGATTTGTGCGCATGATCCGACCGTGGCCCAGGTATCAACCATCGAGTTGTCACCGACATATGCGCCGATGTTGGTGTAACTGGGCATCATCACGACACCGGGCCCCTGGTAGGAGCCCCACCGGGCCGACGCTCCCGGGACAACACGAACCCCTCGATCGGCATAGTCGGTCTTGAGCGGAATCTTGTCGGCGAACTCGAAGGGGTTCAGCTCGATAGTGGACATCTCCGCGGTGCGGAACAGGAGCATGATCGCGTGTTTGAGCCACTCGTTGACCTGCACGTTTCCGTCTGCGGTGACCTCGGCTACCCGGGCTGCACCGGTATCGAGGAGATCGATGGCCTCATGGATGGTGCCCAAGACGTCGGGGTCAGAGGCATCGAGGTCGTCGCGGGCGGACCAGAGTTCTTCGATACGGGTTCGAGTGTCGCTCATGTCCGCAGCGTATCCGCGCCCGTCTTGACCACGGAGCTGCGCAACAAGAGACGTTCAGCTGTGAACGAGGTTGTCGTAGTCGGGGGGTGGCGCCAACGTGAAGGCGTCCGGGGCAACAGGCTCGGGAAGCTCGTCCTGCGGATGCACATGGCCGGTGTCGTCCGCGGAGCCGGAGGACCCGGGGTCAGAAGGCGTTCGAACATCGTTCGAGTCGTCAATCAACTCCGAAACAGCCCGACGTCGATTCGACACACTCGATGACGACGGCAGTCGGGGTTCGGTATCGCTGGGCGGCGGCGCTAGTGCCACGAACTGGGCGGCCCTTTCCGCCTCGCCCACCTCGCTGCGATCGCCCATCGGCGGCTTCGAGGCGAATGCGGTGACCGCCTGGGGCGGTGGAGCCAGGATGTGCGAGGAAGCAGTCGGCCACGCCTCTTCGGCAGAGTCTGCGGCGGGTTTCGCCTGATCAGGCGAGACTTCAGCGACTCCGGTTTCGGTGGCGCCTGCAGCCTCGGCGTGCTCGACAAGGCGCTCCTGGAAACGCTGCTCCTCGGCCTCGAGAACGTCGGACAGCGACCCTTCGAACAGTGGTTCATCGGCCAACTCATCATCGAGCGCTGGTTCGTCGAACAACGCCTTGGCCGACGACATCTCCTCGACCGCTGGCTCCCCGGTGTCAGGATCACCAAACAATGCCTTCGCCGACGACATCTCGTCTGCTTCGGGTTCATCGCCGGAGGGATCTCCGAACAGATCCCTGGCCGACGACATCTCCCCGTCCTGTCCTGCCCCGGAGGCGAGGTTCTCGTCCTGTCCTGTCCCGGTGTCCGACGCTTGTCGGCCACCGGCTGCGCCGGAGGCGTACTCCCGCTCCTCGTCCCTCGGAGCTGGTGGTGGGGGTGGCGGTGGTGGCTCGAGGACCTTGTCGGCCCGGTCCTGCACCACGGCGGCGCCAGCTGCTGCTGCGGCGCCAGCAGTTGTCGCCAGGCCGAGGGTCAACTCATCGCCGGCGTCGGTCACTTGAGCCAAAGCGTCGTCGAAGGCAATGGTGCCCAGTTCGACGAGGTCGGCCTGGGCTCCACCAACTTCGGTCGCGGCACGTTCGCGAAGCGCCTGCTCGGTGGCGGCGAACCGATCACCAACCTGTTCTTGTGTTTCGGCTGTCTGAGCAGCTACCTCGCGCACGGTCTCCTCGACCAAGGCGCGCTCGTCTCGCGCAATCGCACGAAGCGAGTCGCCGGCCGCGACCCGGGCCTCGATTCGGTCGAGGGATGCGCCGACCCGGTCGAGCAGATCGTTCGGCAGGTCGGCCGTGGTGACACCTTCTGTGGACTGGGTCTGAGACCCAGTCAGGACCTGGTTGGCCGCGTCAATCCACTCGGACCCCTTGGACTGGATGGTCCCCGCCAACCCCGACACCTCGGAATCTCCAGCCGACGATGGCAGGTGTTGCTTGGCCTTCTCGACGTTCTCTCGCGTCCAGGACGTCACCTGCTCGTGACCGGCGGAGACGGCGCGCGCGGGCGCATCCACTGCTTCGCGTGCAGTGCCCTCGAGGACTCGTCGAGCCTTGTCGATCTGACCGGGTATGGCGCTGCGCACCTTCCACCGAGCGTGCAGCACCATGGTGACCACGATTACAACGAACCCCGCCAGGGCCAAAAACCCACCCCAGGCCAAGCCGGCCACAACGGTGTTGGCGCGATCGTTGCCGACGTCGGCACCAACCGCGAATCGCGCTATCTGACCCACAGAAGTGTCGACCTCGACCCGGTAGATGTCCGAACTCGGGACGCGGAAGCCGACTCTTGCGCGGCCTTCCCGACCATCGACCTCGTAGGTGGCGCCATCGGTGATTTCCGATGTGGACACCTCGGCCCCGTCGCTGACTCGAATGACGGTGACCTCGAAGGGACCGGCGCCAAAGTCGGCCTCGTCGTAGACGACGATTTCCTCGCCCGACTCGAGGCTGGCTTCGATCTCGTTGGTGCCCCCAAGCACTCGCCGCAAGTCGTTGACATCGTCAGCGAATCCGGTGACGCCGTTGACCGCCCCGATGACGGCCACGATGATCCCGGCGAGAACCAGCAGAAAACCAACCCAATACCCCCAAATGTGGGGGAATCGCTGGCCTGGCATTGGCCCAGGTGGGCGATGTGTCGTACTCACAGGACGCCCAACCTGTCCGCGACCAGTTTCAGGCGGTCTTCGGGTTGGACCATTGCCAGGCGTACGTGGCGGGCACCCGCGTCACCGTAGAACTCACCGGGTGACACGAGGACCCCACCCTCGTTCGCCAAACGCTCGGCCGTGTGCCATGCGTCTCCATCGGCTGCAGCGACCCACAGATAAAACGCTCCGTGGGGCAGATGAGCGTCGAGCCCGGCTCGACGCAGCGCTTCAGCCATGAACTCGAGTCGGCCTGCGTACACCTCGCGTTGTCGATCGACGTGTGCATCGTCGCCAAGGGCTACCACCGCGGCGGCCTGCACCGGTCCGGGTGTCATGTTGCCGGCGTGTTTACGAACCTCGCGTAACCAGTGCACTAGTTCGTCGTCACCGGCGAAGAAGCCAGCTCGAACACCCGCCAGATTGGAGCGTTTCGACAACGAGTGAACCGCTACCACTCCGTCGGTGCCAGTCTCGAGAATCGTTCTGCCAGGGTGACCTTCTCGATTTCCGTCGAGGTCCGCCCATGTGAATTCGATGTAACACTCGTCGCTGAACACCGGGACGTCGTGATCGCGACCCCAACGCGCCACCACGGCAAGATCGTCGACTCCGCCCGCCGGGTTGCCCGGACTGTTGACCCAGAGACAAAGAGCGCGTTCCGCGTCTTCGGGCGTTATGGCATCGACCCGGATGCGCCATTGGCTGTCAACGGGGACAGGCACGGCACGGCAACCCGCCAACTCGGCCCCCATCGCATAACTCGGGTAGCTCACGGCCGGGTACAGAACAGTGTCTCGATCGGGGGAACGGAGCTTCAGGTACCGAGGAGTCGATGCGACGAACTCCTTTGTCCCGATACATGCCGCAACCTGGGCTTCGCTGTCGACGGTCGCGCCGAAACGCCGCTGCAGCCAATCTGCTGCTGAGTCTCGGAATGCCTTCGTGCCGATGCTCGGTGGGTACCCTCGCTCGGCCCCTGAACCGGCGAGAGCATCGAGCACAGCCTGCGGCGGCGCATCGCAGGGCGTACCGATCGAGAGGTCCACACA
>JBPCTU010000164.1:0-6352 GCA_051011515.1 Acidimicrobiales bacterium | reverse complement strand
GGCCAACGTCACGATTTTGGAGATGTTGTAAGGCAACCGCGGGTGTGGCCGTCGCCGGGCTCGGCGGATTATCGCCGAGCAGGAGTTGAGGCGGCGGTCAGGCCAACGTCACGATTTTGGAGATGTTGTAGCGCTGGAGGTGTTGTAGTTACAGAACCCGGTCTACGAGGCCCCATGCCAGGGCTTGGCGGGCACTGATTTCCTGGCCGGTGATGGCCATGTAGGCGGTGCGGTGGCGGCCTATTCGCCGGGGGATGCTCACTGTTCCGCCGGCGCCGGGGATCAGTCCCATAGCCACCTCGGGTAGCCGGAAGACGGCGTCGGGCTCGGCGTGAACGGTCCCGGCGAAAGCAGGGAGCTCGATGCCTGCGCCGACGCAGTGGCCGTGGACCCGGACTCGTATGTCGCTGGCGCGTTGGTGCATCCACCACCCGGCGTTCCGCATGACTCGAATCTGGTGCGCGGCGGCCGGGTCCGACGTTTTCCCGAACTCGGCAAGGTCGCCACCGGAGCAGAACGAGTCACCTGCTCCATCGATTAGAGCGCCGTCGAGGTGGGGGTCGGTTGCCAACACGCGTAGCGCTTCAACGAGCTGGTCCCTCATCGTTGAGTCGAAGGCATTCGCCCGCTCCGGGCGGCTTAGCGTGATGCGGAGCGTGCTTCCGTCGCGTCGCGTTAGGACGGCCGGTGCATCTGGCTCGGGCGGGGCCATGCGAGAGCGGCCACGGTCACCATGGGCGTCGAGCCAGGTTTGGAACTCCGCACTCGCCTGCAGCGCTCCGTACGAGAGCGATTCGGTGACCAGGCCATGAGCCACATCGTCCACGGGCCCCTGTCTCAGAACGTGGCACAACATCACCGAGGCTGATGGGTTGTGTGACACCGCCTCTGCGATGGTCCGCACATCGGCTGAGGAGTCGGAAGTGGCAACTGCGCTGGTCGGTGCTAGTTCGCCCTGTCCCAACACGATGTCGAAGTGTTCGGCGAGCTCAGCGATGGGCGCTGAGACGAGCGCGTCGACGATGCCCACCGTTACGGCTCCGACCAGCTGGAGTGTCGCAACCGACTCGGCGACGGCCTGCGGATCGGTCGCCGGTGCGCCGGTCATGTCGACGACGAACAGCGGTAACCGATCGTCGGTGAGTTCCTCGAGTGCGAAGGGGTTGGTCAGCTCGCCGATCGCTTCAGGCAGGCCCCTGACCGGCACTTCGGCCACGTCAGCTCGGATCCGTCCCGCCCGTGGAACTCCCGGGTCGTTCGAGGTGCTCGAGATCGTCACGTAGTCGGCGCCGCAACAGTTTGCCGGTTTCGTTGTACGGCAGCTCGTCGACGATGACGACATGGTCGGGCGACCTTGATCCCCTGAGCTCATTCTTCACGAGCGTTTTGATCTCTTCGGTGTCGGGGGCCTCACCGGGCTCGGCGACGATGGCCACGGCGATCACCTCGCCCCACTCGACATCGGCGATTCCGATCGCAGCAGCGTCGCGAACTGCCGGATGGCTGATGACCACATCTTCGATCTCGCCCGGCGAGATGTTCTCGCCGCCCCGGATTATCACGTCGTCCATCCGGCCCGAGACGAACAGGTAGCCGTGTTCGTCGATCACCCCGCCATCATGGGTGGGGAACCAGCCATCGGCGGTGAGGCGCGCAGCGTGGTCGCGGTATTCGCCGGAGACTTGGTCGCCACGCACCCATATCTCGCCCGACTCGCCGATGCCCACCTCTTTGCCGTCCTCGTCGCGGATCGTGACTTCGACAGTTGGCAACAGTCGACCCGCCGACCCCAGCCGGGCTCGAACCGCTGGGTCTTCGCTCGCCACTGCCTCGCGGTGTTCCTCTGGTCCTAACACGGCCACGGTCGAGCTGGTCTCGGTGAGGCCGTATGCGTTGACGAAGTTGGTCTGAGGGAACAGCTCGAGTGCCTTCTCGATCACCGGTGCCGGCATCTTTCCGCCTCCGTATGACAATGCGCGAAGCGACTCGACCGTGTGAGCTTGCCCTTGTCGCCTGCGGTTCTCGAGCTCGTCGACGATCCGGCTCAGCATCGTCGGCACCACCATTGCATGGGTGATTGCTTCAGTGGTGGCCACATCGATCCAAGCCGAGGGGTCGAACTCCGACAGCTGCACGATCCTGCGCCCCGCATAGACCGAACTGCAGATCGCGGCGATGCCGGCCACGTGGTACGGCGGAACCGCTACGAGTGTTGCTTCGTCTTCACCTGCACCCATGTATTCGACCGCGCCGAGGATGTAGGACACCAAGTGTTTGTGTCTCAGGACGGCGGCCTTCGGCGCGCCGGTCGTTCCCGAGGTGTAGAGGAGGACTGCCACCGCTTCGGGGTCCATGTCCCATTCGCCCCGTTGAGAATCCGATCCTTCGCAGTGGTTCAAGAACTCGACCCTTGGGGTCGTTGCCAGCCCGTCTAGGGACTGCACAGCCGATGTGGTGCTCTCGGTGCCGATTACCAGGGTCGGGGTCAGGTCTTCGCAGAGATCGCGAAGTTGTGTCTCGGGAAGCCGGTAGTTGAGAGGCACGAACGGCTTGCCACTCCAGGCCGACCCGAACATCGCTACTGGGAGTGCGGGGCTCGAGACGTCGATCAGCGAGACGTGGTCGATGTTCTCGTCGTCGAAGTGATCGGCGGCGGCAGAGGCTGCCGAGAACAGCTCGGAGTAGGTCAGCTTGGCCCCATCGGTGGTGCCGACCGCGGTGCGCTCACCGAATCCGGCGGCGGCCATCTCCAGCAGCATCATGAGATTCATTCGCAGACCCCTGGCTCGACCCGCTGCCCGGGCCCAACTGTCTCAGTCCGAAGCGGGTAGCGGTTTGGATTCTTTGAGTGTCAGCAACGTATCGTCGATACCGAGCGATCCTGCCCCGGGCTTCGTGCAGAGCAGCTCGATGGTGTCGCCTTCGTCTACATAACGTTTGCCCATCGCAGTCCCTCCATCTGCTCCCGAGACCGGCTCCCCTTGGGCATCGGTTGCCGATGTAGCGTCGACCATGGCCGCACCCCCGCAAGTGACATCCACGTTTCCGCTCGCCTTGATGGCGATCACCTCGGTCTCACAGACCGAGCTCTTCAATCGGCTTCCTGGGCGCAGCTCCACGGCAACTCCTGCTGGACTTGGTGACCTGGTTGGGTCGGACGGTTCGGTGACCCGCTGATTGTCTCTGATCCGGCGACCTGGCGCCAGCACTGTAGGCCGAACGAGGTGAGGTAGCGGTACGTTTGCCGCGTGGCCACAAGTTCTGATCGTCGGGCTCCAGCGGCAGTTGCCGTCAGCCATGTCCAGGAGTTGTTGGACGCTTGTGGTGTCGGCTTTGGGCGAATCGACATCGACCGCATAGCCGAGGCGCGGCCTGCCTGGCCGGTCTGGCCTCAGGTCGCCTTGGAGTCGCTGGTTGGGCCCCCGGAGCGACGGTTGAGCAGTATCGATTTGCGGTGGCTTCATCGGTTGGAGGCGGTGGTCGGTGTCGTCGACGAGCTGACGGCTCGGCTTGGTGGGCCCCGAGGAGGGCCAACGGCTCTTTCGCTTGTTGTCGAGAGAGCCCAGATGATGGGACTGGTCGGGGGTGGCACGGTTTCGGCTGGAGGGGCCACTCGAATGGTTCGGGCCGGCGACGGTTGGGTGGCGGCGAGCCTTCCGCGGCCGGACGACCTTCGGTCGGTAGACGCACTGGTCGGTAGACCCGTGGGGGACGCCGGAAATGACAACACACCGTGGGAGGTTCTCCGTAGTCACGCTTCGGGGATGACGGTTCGCGAACTCGAGCTGAATGCCGAACTGCTGGGTATGGCTGTCACCGGGGTTGCCGCGGGTTGGGATGCTGATGACCAGCGGGCTGCGCGAGGCACCGAAGCGCCGGTCCCGTATCTGGTCAGTCGATCACGGGAGTGGTCTGTCGAAGGTGTGCCTTTGGTCGTGGACCTCACCTCTTTGTGGGCGGGTCCGCTGCTGGGTTGGTACCTCGGCCGGGCCGGGGCGCACGTCGTCAAGATCGAGAGCCGCGACCGTCCTGATGGGGCGCGTCAGGGCCAACCCGGATTCTGGCGTCGGCTCAACGCCACGAAACAGGTGGTCGAGCTGGACATGGGCTCCGCTGTGGGTCAGGCCGAGTTGCGAGGATGGGTCGAACGCGCCGACATCGTGCTCGAAGCGAGTCGGCCGCGCGCAATGCAGGGGTTCGGCATCCAGCCTGGCGACCACATCGAAGCGGGAGGAATCTGGTGTTCGATAACCGGGTACGGGCGCACCGGGCCGTGGTCCAATCGGGTCGCCTTCGGAGACGACGCCGCTGCGGCAGGGGGTTTGACAACCTTTGTCGACGGCGAGCCGTGGTTTATCGGTGACGCCACCGCCGATCCCATTGCAGGGGTGACGGCAACAGCCGGGGTGTTGGCGCTCTGGAACGAGTCCTCCGGAGGCATGGTGGATGTGGCTATGCGAGACGCGGTCGCCCACCTAACTCGTGGCGGGCCCGTCGAATCTCATGCCTGAGTCCGCCTTTGGGGCCAGTGTGAGGCTGGCTTTCCGCTGGAGCTGTGGGGTGCCAAAGGCCTGGTCAGGATAGGTTTTCAGTCCGCTAGACTGGTGGCCGGATGACAACCGAATCACATCGCGAACATCACCACCGAAACGTGCACGGCGGCGCAGCTCGCGCCGCGGTGTTTGGCGCCAGCGATGGTTTGGTCTCCAACGTGTCGTTGATACTCGGCATCGCTGGAGCGGACTCCTCGCAAGGTTTGGTGCGCGTCGCTGGCGTTGCGGGCCTTGTAGCCGGGGCGGTATCTATGGCCGCAGGCGAGTACGTCTCCATGCAGGCGCAGAAGGAATTGTTGGAGCGAGAGCTGGAGCTCGAACGACGGGAGCTTGTCGCCAACCCGCAGAAAGAGATTGCCGAGCTGGCTTCGATCTATCGGTCACGGGGCATCGATGACGACGTCGCCGAAGAGATGGCTCGTGGGGTGATGGATGACCCGGACCAAGCTCTGGAGGTTCACGCTCGCGAAGAGCTGGGCGTCGACCCGGAATCATTGGGCGACCCCTGGCAGGCTGCCCTCAGCTCGTTTGGCGCATTCGCTCTTGGCGCTCTCATTCCGCTGTTGCCGTGGTTCTTCACCGGGGGGACTGCTGCAGTTGTCGCCTCGATCGTTCTGGGACTACTCGGCGCTGCCGCGGTTGGTATCGCGATAGGAATCGCAACGGACAGGTCCATCACCCGGGCGGCCGTTCGCCAGGTATTGATCGCGGCTGGCGCCGCCGCGGTGACCTACGCCATCGGTACTGCTGTCGGTGCAGAAGTGACCTGACCTGGCCGTCTCAGCGCGGCTCAGAAGGGCTCAGGAATCGTTGTCCATCAAGCCGCTGGAGGTGTTGGCGACCGAAGATCCTGGCCCTGGCCCGACGCGCCCCAACAGGCCCAGCTTGGCGAACTCGTCAGGCTCACTGAGCTGAAGATTCCACCCCAGCTCGACCTCGAGGGCCTCGGGACTGTACGCGGGCTCTGGTAGCGCCAGGTCGAGGATGTATCGCTTGGCATTCCCGGTTACGTCGGCTACGTACTTCATCGACCCGTTGTAGGAGAGCACACTGCGGCGGATACCGCCGTCATCGGCCAGCCGGCTCGTGGTGCACAGGTAACCGGCGGCGCTCAGAGCTGCGTCGTAGAGGTTGTGCGGGTCGGCGAAACCGTCGCCTGTCGCGTCCAACCGGTAGCCCTTCCAAGTGCCCGGTATGAACTGAAACGGTCCCACCGCGGCGTCGAACTTCTTGTTGCCGTCGAGCGCACCGCCGTCGGTGTCCTTGATGATTGCTGTGTCCTCCAGCGTGCCATCCAACAAGGGGCCGATGATCAGTTGGCCTTTCACTTGACCGTTGGATGCAACCCAGGCGCCACCGAATGTGGCGTGCGCTGACTCGATGCTGGCTATCCCCGCTATCAGCTGCCATCGGATGGCACAGTCGGGGTGCCACCGGCGGACGTCCGCGGCGGCACGCACATAGGCGTCGAGGGTGACCAACGAGACTTCCAGGCCTGGGGTTTTCGCCAACAATCGGGTTTCGTGGGCGACAGCGATGGCTGCCGGCATCGCCTCTTCGACCTCGAATCGGTGCAACGTCAGGTCGGCAACTGTTTCGGTCAGGCTGGTGATCGTTTCACTCAGGTTCCGCCGGCGGCCCTCGAGGTCCGACAGCCGCCCTTTGGCGGCGGCGATCGCGTCATCCAGCTCCACGATCGCCTGCTCCTGGTCGGCGATCGCCTCGTCGAGGGCGTCGCGTTGTGCGAGGAGTTCGTCGATGGTGAGGTCGACGCGGATGGAGAGCTCTTGTTGGTCGTT
>JBPCTU010000163.1:0-3235 GCA_051011515.1 Acidimicrobiales bacterium | reverse complement strand
GCCGCAGTTGGTGTCGACATCGTGACGATCGGCCAGTACCTCCGGCCGACCACGAACCACCTACCGACCCACCGCTGGTGGCATCCAGACGAGTTCTCGGCGTTGAAGGCCACGGGTGAGGCGTTGGGTATCTCACATGTCGAAGCCAGCCCACTCACCCGCAGCAGCTATCACGCCCGTCAAGCCGAATCGGCTGCTACCACAGCAAACCCAGTCGTTCTGTAGCCGTACCTGAAGCTCTGTTCGGCAGGCAGCCCTGGCCTATGCCACATGGGCCTCGGCGGCCCTAACCTTGGGGTTATGTTCGATCAGCGTCTCGAGAGGGCCCGCGAAGCGATGCACCAACAGGGCGTCGATGCTCTGTTGTTGTCCGTTGGCGCCGATCTTCCGTACTTCACCGGCTACGAGGCCATGCCGCTGGAGCGGTTGACGATGCTGGTGGTACCCCGTGACGGCGAGGCCAGTCTCGTTGTGCCTGAGCTCGAGGCTCCCCGAGTCGTCGAGCGGCCCGACGTGTTCACGGTCGTGCCCTGGGGCGAAACCGAAGACCCGATTGGCATCGTCGTCGGGCTGCTCGGGGGGTCCCAACGAGCGGCCATCGGCGACCAGACGTGGTCGCGTTTCACTGTTGATCTGCTGAAGGCGGTGCCGGGGCTCGAGCTCGGCAGGGCAAGTGAGATCACGTCACCCATCCGTGCGGTCAAGACCTCCGACGAGATCGAGCGGCTGCGAACGGCTGCGGAAGCCGTCGACCGAATCGCGGGGCGCCTACAAGCTGGTGATATCGACCTGGTCGGCCGCACCGAAGCTTGGGTGTCGGCAGAACTGGGGCGCCAGATCCTCGAAGAGGGCCATCACCGGGTGAACTTCGCGATCGTCGCTGCCGGCGAGAACGCTGCCAGCCCGCATCATGAGGCCGGTGAGCGGGTGATCGGTCCCGACGAGGTGGTGCTGTGTGACTTCGGCGGTACCTGGATCGGTGACGACGGGGTTGGCTACTGCTCCGACATCACGAGGTGTGTCTGGACCGGCAAGCTCGACCCCGAGTTCGAGGCTCTCTACGACGTCTTGTTCGCGGCTCAGGCAGCTCAGGTCGCCATAGCTGCCGAGGGCGCCATTCCTCAGGCGGTCGATAGGGCAGGGCGGGCGATCATCGCCGAGGCTGGCTACGGCGAATACTTCGTGCATCGGACCGGCCACGGGATCGGCGTCGAAGCTCACGAAGACCCATACATCGTCGAAGGCAACGATCTTCCGCTGGTCGCCGGAAACGCATTCAGCATCGAACCCGGCATCTACGTGCCAGGTAAGTGGGGGGCTCGGCTGGAGGACATTGTTGTGGCCGGGGCCGACAATCCCGATCCGCTGAATCGGGTGGATCATCACCTCGCAGTCCACCGCTGAGACCGCCCAAACATGATCGAGCTCGATGCCGCAACGGTGCTGCTCCAGTGGGCGACCGGAGGGCTGTTCTTCCTTTGGGTGACCGGACGTCATCGCCTCGTCGGGATCGGCTACGGGTGGACAATCCGCCTGTCGTTCATCGTCATCGCGGGGATCTCGCTTGTGGTGGGCCTGTCGTTCAACACAGTGTGGGTGCGCGAGATCTGCACGATGGGGCTGATCTTGGCGGCGTCATTCGCCATGGCGGCATCGATTGCCCGACGCAAGGCCGGCGTGGCGGGGCAACGAGAACTCGTGGAACGGCGTACCGCTCGGGTGGCCGCAATGACGGGGATCAACAAGGACGAGCAACGCTTCGACCGATCGATCCCGGAGTTCGAGCCGAACCTGGACCTGATAGCCCCGTGTATCGGGTTGATCGGCGTGATCGCCGGCGGCATCGATGCCGGCGACCCGGTCATGTTGTCGGTGTCCAGGGTGGTCGTCGGGGCTTTCTTCCTGGGCGCTGTGACCGACGCCATGTTGTTGGGCCACTGGTACCTGGTTCAGCCGGGCCTGACTCGGGATCCGATCCATGAGCTGGTGATGTGGACTGGGATCCTCTGGGTGCCTGAGCTCATAGTGATGTTGTGGCCCACCGGGATGGTCTCGGTGCTGAACGGGACCATCGACGACGGCTACAACGGGATACTGGGCTGGTTCTGGGTGGCTTGTGTGGTGACGACGATCGGTTTGGTATTCGTGACTCGGGCCGCGCTGCGAGAGAAGGAGTATTCGGCCGTTATGGCCGCGACAGGCCTGCTGTACCTGGCCATATTGACGGGGTTCGGCATGGATTTGGTCGCCAGAGTGCTCCTGGATACCTGAGCGGGTTCGCTGACGCGCCCTCGAAGGGGTCAAGAATTACGCAAGGATGGGGCACTGTTGGAGGCGCCCTGACGTTCAGATGTCAGACTCGCCAACGATCAACAGGAGGCGGAACAATGACCGACGTGGAAGAGACCGAGACCGAACCTCAGTCGTCGAACCGTTCGCGCAACATTGCCATCGCTGCTGTCGTCGCGGTGGTTGTCCTGGGCCTGATCGTGTTCCTCGTGTATTGGTTCGTGTTCCGCGACGACTCGGCTGCCAGCGTGACTACCGACGAGGCTGACCAGGCTCGGGAACAGGCACTGGAGGAGGCGGGTGTAGGCGAGCAGCCGGCGGAGGAGAATCCTCCGGCCGTGGAGGACCCACCGGCGCCCGACGACGGTGCCGGTGAAGCGAGCGAGGAAGCCACTGGCGCGGGCCTGGACGGTACGTGGACCATCGACACCAGCATCGGCACCTTCGACGAGGCGTGCCTCACCGAGGTCTGCGACACGACATTCGTCGGGTTCCGCATCGACGAGGAACTCGCGAGCATCGGTGCCAAGACCGTCGTCGGTCGGTCGCCCGGCGTCTCCGGCTCGATGGAGATCGAGGGAACTACGATCGTGTCCACGGAAATCCTGGTGGACATGACCCAGCTGATCACCGATAGCTCGAGTCGTACCGGGGCAATTCGGAGACAGGCCATCGAGACCGACGTGTTCCCGGAGGCGAGTTTCGTGTTGACCGAAGCCGTCGAGTTGGGGGCTCTTCCCGGGCCTGAAGAGCCGATCGACGTCGATGCCACAGGCGAGCTGACCATCCACGGCGTCACCCGTACCGAGACCATCCCCCTGACAGCCGAGTTGGTGGGTGACGTCATCGTCGTCTTCGGTCAGCTGGGGCCCATCCTGCTCGCCGACTACGAGATCGACGAACCCCAGGCGGCGGTCGTCCTGTCAGTCGAAGACAACGCAACGAT
>JBPCTU010000162.1:0-9086 GCA_051011515.1 Acidimicrobiales bacterium | reverse complement strand
GTCTCGAGGTGCCGGCAACCGGAAGCGATGTCTTGGAGCCTCGGAAGCCATTGGTCGGCGATGATGATCACGGCCGCTTCGGTGTCGTTCACCTGGTACTCGAGCAGCTCGCCCACGTACTGGATGTTGATGGGCACTTCGATGGCCCGGAGGGCCGAGCAACCGGCCCAGACCTCGAAGGTGTGCAGCCCCGTAGGCAGCATCGTCAGGACGCGGTCGGTGGCTCTGACCCCTAGCGACTGCAGCAACCCGGCCCATCGCCGTCCTGCGCTGTCGAGGTCCGAGTATGTCGCCTCACGGCCTCCTATCTCGATGGCGAAGACTTCATCGGGGCTTGTGTGGGCCCGGTGAGAGATGAGAGTCGAATAGACGAGGCCGGAATCCACGGTGAACAACCCCCCAGGGTGTGGTGCCGATTTTGCTGACTCTATATCGCGTTGGACGCGAAAGAGGGGCTGCCGGCTGAGCCTGGCAACCCCTCGTTTCGACTTGGTCTGTTGTGCGATGGCTGAGAGGCCTGAGCCTCTCAGCTACCTGATCAAGCGGGCTTGGCAGCGACCTTGTCCAGGTCGACGTCGTCGACAGCATCGGTTGCAGCGTCGACGGCATCGGACAGGTCGATCTCGTTGCTCTTACCTCGGCGCTCGTTGAGCGCGGCGATGATTCGATCTCGCTGAGCGCGACCATCTTCGGTGCCGAGCATGTAGCCCACCGCGATTGCCAGGCCCACGAGCAACAGCAGAATAAGCTTCTTCATGTTGGGATTCCCCTTCTCTCGGGGGACCGATCTGGATGTGTGTATCGGTCCCGACCAGCACGTTATCGGACCAATCACCCGCTCTTGCGGAAATGATCGATTGGTGGGTCGATAGTCCCCGGCCGCTCAGTCCTGGCTCAGCAGGCGAAGAATGCGCAAGCACTCAGCTCGGTCCTGGTCCGACAGGCACACCATCGTCTTTTCTGTTGCGTTCAGGGCCGGTTGAAGCAGAGAATCGAGAACCTCACGACCGGGTGGTGTCAGGGAAACCACGCTCGTTCTGGCATCGGTTTCAGAGTGGCTCGTCTTCACCCAACCGGCGTCGGCCAGTCGCGCGACCACACCGGCCACCGTGGCTGAGTCCATCGCGGTCAACCGCCCCAGCAGGTTCTGTGACACCTCACCCACTTCGCCCAGTTTGGCGAGTGCCGCAAACTGTGTTGGTGGGATCTTGATGGGCATCTCGGCACTGAATATTGCTCGATGACGCTGGTTGGCCCGACGCAGCAGAAATCCGACCTGGTCGTCCAGGCAGTAGCCGTGCGCATCCCCCTCCTGTACGCGTTCGCAGTCATCCAAGGCCGGTCACCGCTTGGCCCACGAATTCGCGTTGGCCCTGGAGGGTCAGGAAGGCGGCTTCGATGACACCTTGCCCGTACAGGCGGCGTGCCTCCAGAACCCCATTCTGCAAAGCCTGTGTCGCCTCATCCTGGCTCAGTTCCGGGATCCGTACCGGCACTGGACGATTCCCCAGCCCGGCTCCCTCGTCAATCATGTCAGCCGCGCGACGTTCGATGCCCGGGTGGTGATCGATATCAACCCGGTTCGCGATGAATGTGGCGGCGGCATCCGCGACGGCCGCCGTGCGGGCGAATGTGGTCACTGAATCCGCGATACCCAGTGAGAGGCTTCGACCGCCGGCTCCGCTGGTGGCCACGCCTCGGATCGGCGACTCCCATGCGATCTCGATGCGGGACGCGGGTTGTCGGGTTCCGAGTGATTCCACAACCCCGATGACCGCGGTCCGGGTTTCGCTGAGCACGATGGAGATGTCGCCTCCGTTGTTCACTGTCGCTTTGCGGACACCGGTCACGTTCGAGATTTCCTGTTTGATGAAGTCGGCCACCGCGCCTGCAACGGCGATCATCGGCGTGGAGAACGCATCGCCGGAGCAGCGTTCGGCCGCGCTCCGCATTGTTATTGCGATTTCACCATCCAACGCCCGTGGGTTGCTCGTAGGGCTTCTCAGGACTTCCAGCTCGGAGACCAGTTCGGGGAGGATGCCCTCGAATTTGAGGTACGCCGAATCGAAGGCCGAAGTCGCGGTCGCCGGGTCGGCGTCGATGTCGATGACCAAGTCGATCGGGCCGTCGACGAATCGCTGGCGTGTGGGCCCCAACCGGCTTCTGTTGGCTGATCGACTAGGGGCGGTCGCACTCACTTCGGGCCCAATCGCTTCACGTCGGCCCTTTCGAGGAAATCGTCGACGGGAACGATCGCGTCTTGGTGGCCTCCGGACGCCAGGTAAACGTTGCGCGGCATCGTGAACTCCAGCGGTGCGACCAGTGCGGGGGTCGGCACATACCCGAAAGACCCAGGTGGGAGCTGTTCGACATCGACCATCAGGGTGATTCCACCACCGGGCCAGAGGTACACGGGCGCCCCGCCGCAGGTGACAGTCGCAGTGTTGTCGTGGATCGCGTGCGTCAGCGACAACGGACTTCTCGTGACCCCAGCCCGGAGTGACCCTCCAGCGCCGGCGATGAAGATGACGGATGTCCGCGCCGGTTCGCAGTTGTCGCCGATGCGGTCCACGGTCTGGGAGATTTCCGGAGTGAGTTCGATTTCGATCGGCACGAGGTCGTCGTCGAGCTCGAAGAGGGCGGCGTCCTGGCCGGTTGTGCTGACCATGAGCATCTTGAGGCCGGCCCAGGCGACGCCCGGCTTGAAGTGGTCGATGATCGCCAGCGGATCCTCCAGATCGGTGCCGCCCCAGCCTCGGCCGGGTTTGGCGACGCTGAAGAATCGGCCCGGTGTCGACCGTCGACCGTGGAGCTTGATGCCCGATCGCGGCATCCCCAAGACATTGCCTGCCTGGTGCTCGGAGAGGACACCTGTGATGTGCTCGTCGACTACGACGACCTCGTCGACCAGCCCCGCCCAGTCCTGGGCGAAGATGCCGACGGTTGCCGACCCGCAGCCGATTCGCATCAGCTCCTCTCGTTCGCCATCGACAATCGGCGCATCACCGGCGCGCAGCAGCAGGGACGCCCCGTCGTCCACCTCGAGTTGGACGGCCTCACGCTCACACAACGCCAGTAGGGCGTTCATCGTGGCCAACCCTTCGTGTCTCGTGCCGCCGGTGAGGTGGTGCACGCCGCCGAGCGACAACATTTGAGAGCCGTACTCGGCTGAGGTTACGTGGCCGATCGGATGGTCTTCGTAGCGTACGAGTGATCGTTCGGCGCCGAGGTGGCGATCGGTGTCGATCTTCACCTTCACGCCGCAGTACGAGAAAATGCCCTCGGTGACCACGGTTACTGTGTCCACCCCGTCGACCACCTGCGACACGATGAATGGCGCGGGCTTGTAGTCGGGGTAGGTCGTGCCGGCGCCGATTCCGGTAACCATGATCTGGTCGTGTTCGTCGAACTCGCCGCTCCAGCCATCGGCTCCGGCCACTGGCATCAACCCCCGCCCCGAGTCCAGGGCATTGTCGATGATCGTGACGGGATCGATGCGGACGAGAACGCCGTCGTTGTTGCCGTAGCGGTCACAGGAACCGGTCTGGCTGGGACGAATGAAACACCTGACCGGGCAGGCTTCGCACCGGACTCTGAGGTGATCGTCTTCAGGGTTGCCGCCGAGGATGCTCGGGCTGCTCTGGGTCATCGAGCTCTCCTGATCGCTGCGAGGACACGTGCCGGCGTTGCGGGAAGCTCGCGGACCGCTACTCCGGTAGCGTCGCGGATCGCATTGAGGATTGCCGGGGCGGTAGGGATGATGGTGTGTTCACCAACACCTTTGGCTCCGAAGGGACCAACCGGGTCATTGGATTCGATGAGAGTTGTGGTGATCTCGGGAACATCGCCGACCGTGGGAATCAGGTAGTCGTGCAAGTTGGGATTGGGGCTGGGTACGAACTCTTCCATCAGGCCCATCCCGATCCCCTGAGCGATCCCTCCCTCGATTTGGCCCTCGACGAGCTGAGGGTTGATCGCCCGGCCTACGTCGTAGGCGGCGAAGATTCGATCCAACGTTGTTCGGCCGGTCTCGATGTCTACGGTGGCGGCGACGAGCTGTGCGCCGAACCCGTAGACCGAATACGGCTCGCCTTGGCCGTCTGCGTCGAGCGGGCTGGTCGGCGGGTCCCATGTCTCGGTGGCCGAGAAGACCATTCCATCCGGGCCGACGGGCAGTTCGTGCAGGTCCATAACGGTGTGTCCGGCACCGTCCACTACGACGACCGCGCCCGGATTGGCGCTCAGCGATGCGTCGGCATTGCCACAGCCGGCTGCCTCCAATAGTTGCCGGCGAAGCGATGAGGCTGCCGATCGAACCGCGTTCCCGCTTACAAGCGTCTGTCTGGAAGCGGACGTCTTGCCGTGATCAGGTGTCGTGTCGGTGTCGCCACCGACGACGGTGATGTCGCGGTAGTCGACACCCAGAGCATCAGCGGCGATCTGAACCATCACGGTGTTCGAGCCCTGTCCAATGTCGACAGCGCCCTGGAAGAGTTGGAAACGGCCATCGGGATCGATGCCGATCTTGGACGTGGAGGGGTTGGGAAGAGCCGTGTTCCCACAGCCATACCAGAGCCCGGCTACTCCGACCCCGCGCTTGATGGGACCGCCGTCGGCGTTCGCTTCGGCGCAAGCCCGTCGCAGATCGGTCCAGGGTGCACGAAGTGCTTCGAGGCAATCCTTGAAGCCAACCCCCGCTTCGAAAACCTGACCGGTGTGGGTCGGCTTGCCTGCAACAAGTGCGTTCTGGATGCGGAACTCCAGCCTGTCGACTCCTACCGCATCCGCCAACTCATCGAACAGTGTCTCTTGGGCGACCGCCGATTGAGGCACGCCGAACCCTCTGAATGCACCCCCGGGGGCGTTGTTGGTATAGACGGCTCGAGCGCGAGTTAGGTACGACGCGTACACGTAGGGGCCGCCGGCGTGGACGGGCACGCGGTTCGCGACGGTGGGTCCCCAGGATGCGTAGGCGCCGGTATTGAAGTCGCCCGCCATCTCGAAAGACACCAGGTTCCCGGCGGCGTCGGCGGAGATCGACGCTCTGAGCACCGATGCATGGCGTTTCGGCGTGGAGGCGATTGATTCCGGTCGGCTGTACACCAACGACACCGGCCGCCCGGTCTTGATCGCGGCAGCACCAAGTATTGGCTGAACGGAGAGATCGAGCTTGCCCCCGAAGCCGCCGCCTACCGATGTGGGGACCACCGTGACCTGATCTGTTTCGAGCCCGAGAGCCTGAGCGGTTGATGCTCGATCCATGTACGGCGCCTGGGTAGTGGCGTGGACAACCAGTCGGTGACCGTCCCACGTGGCCCACCCTGCCTCGGGTTCCAACGCAGCGTGCTCGATGAATGGCGTTCGGAACTCGCCGGTGGCCGTGGCGGCGAGCTGGGAATCGGCGCTACCGCGGTCGTGTCGGACCAAACCCTCGATCAATATGTTGTCGGGGTGATCGGCGTGGAGCACCGAAGCGCCGTTCTGGAGAGCAGCGTCCGAGGACATCACCGGATCGGTCGGCTCGAACTCGATGGGAAATGATCCGAGATCGACGCTGTCCAGGTATTCGGGTTCGACCACCAGCGCCGCAACTGCCTCGCCGAGAAAGCGCACCCGGTCGGTGGCGAAAACCGGTTGATCCTCGAAGGCAGGTATCACGCCGAACGAGTTGGTCCCGCCGATGTCGGTGGCCGTGATGACCTCGTGGATGTGGGTGTTTTCGGCAACGTAGGCCTGGACATCGCCCAGCCGGAACTTGCCGCTGTGCACGGGCGAGCGGATTACTCGCAGCGCAAGCGCTCCGGCTGGGACTTCGTCGCCCCCGAATGCGTCGCGCCCGGTGACCTTCTCCAGGCCGTCCACACGTTCGATCGGTGCCCCGACCGCTTTGTGAACCTCGGCAGGGCCGGCGTCGGCGAATTCGGTGAAGCTGTCGGACACCGCGGTGATGATCTTCCGGTAGCCCGTGCAGCGGCACAACACCCCGCTGAGCCCGGCCTCGATCTGACTCTCTGTTGGATTCGGAGTGGCTGAACAGACAGCCTGCGCAGCCATCAACATCCCAGGAGTGCAGAAGCCGCACTGGGCGGCTCCGTTGCGAAGGAACGACTTCTGGAGCGCATCGCCGACAGGGTCTTCGGCGAGACCCTCGATGGTCATCACGGTGGCGCCTTGGAGCCGTCCAACCGGCACGAGGCAGCTACAGAGCGGGTCCCCGTCCACCAGGACAGTGCATGCGCCGCAGTCTCCGGCATCGCAGCCGATCTTGGTGCCGCGAAGGTCGAGGCTCGAGCGCAGAACGTGCGAGAGTCGGCTGGTCGGGTCGGCGGCAACCTCCCGTTGTTGCCCGTTCACTGTGAGGGTCAGGGGCGGCGTCGGTTCACTCATGGCGTCGCCTCGACGGACTGGGACGCGCACTGTTGGATCGCCCGCGCCACGAGCGTGGGAACCACGTCGTTTCGGTATCCGGCGGTGCCTCGGACATCGTCGATCGGGGCCAGTTCGCGGTAGTCGTAGGCTCTTGCTTCGGTCATCGCTTCGTCGATGCTGGTGCCCTCCAGCGCCTGTTCCAGTTCTTGAATCCGTTTCGCGACCGGTGAGCACGCCCCCACGGCCAGAGCGACGTCGTGCAGTCGCGAGTCGTCGTAGAGCGACAAAACGGCCGAGACCATCACAATCGAGATCACCAGGTGGCTTCGTGAGCCGAGTTTCTGGAAGTTGCTGCGACCCTCTGGCCGATCGGGGATGTCGATCGATATCAACAGCTCATCGCCTGATATGGCGCTTTGGCGGTAGCCGGTCACGAACTCCGAAACGGCCATGGACCGAACGCCACGTTGGCTTGCCAACACGACAGTGGCATCCAAGGTCAACAGAATCGGCACGCCATCGCCCGCAGGTGAGGCGGTGCACAAGTTGCCCGCAAGAGTGGCGACCCGTTGGATCTGGGTTCCGCCGATCTGTGCAGCGGCGGCTTGCAGCCCGTGCAGGAACGGGGGCAAAGGCGCCTGGGCAATCGCTGACCAGGTCGCCGCACCACCGATGCTCCAGATCCCGTCCTGATGGGTGATCTCACCCATGCCATCGATTCCGGTGACGTCGAGAAACGACCCTCGTAGGTCGGCTGACACCGACGCCGGGTAGATGTCGGTGGCTCCGGCCATCGGTTGCCACTCGCCGCTCGCCATCTGCTCGCAAGCTACCGCGAGGGTTTGGGGGCGGCTGAACCTACTCACGCGGCCCCGACGGTGATCGTTCGGCTCGGTGGCGGAGTGTTGCGGCTCTTGGTGAAAACGATTTCGCCGTCGATCATCGCGACGGCTACGGCGAGCGTGTCGCCGATCTCGAGAGCGCCCGCTGCATTATCGGCTCGTGAGCCCATAGGCGAGTCCACGACCAGCAGGTCGGCCTCGGCTCCGGGGGCCACCTGGCCTCGGTTGTGGCCGTGAAGTTTGGCCACGTTCCCGGTGGCTGCCGCGACTGCGGAGTCCGCAGTCATGCCCCCCAATGACACCACGTTCGACAGAACGCGAAGGATCCCGAGTGGCTGTACGCCCGAACCTGCGGGGCAGTCGGTTCCAATGACCAGCCGATCCAGCTCCTGGCGTTCACGAAGCATGTTGGCGATCGCTCCGAGAGTGGCGATGTTGCCGTTGTGGACCAGTTCTACGTGGGCGTCGGTTTCGTCCAGTATCCGAACGACGTCGTCGACGGCCAGGCTGGTAGGACCGCCGTTCACGTGACCGGCGACGTCGGGACGGACCTCGACCACGAAATCTGGTCCGATGACACCGCTCCCCGGAATGGATGCGCCACCGGTGTGAACCATCACCTTCATGTCGCGTGCCTGGGCCCAACTGGTCATCTTGGCTGCCTCGGTGGGGTCCTTGAGGCCGGAGATGCCGATCTCCCCCACGAGCGTGCAACCCGCAGCTGCAAGGTCGTCGAAATCGGCCTCGACGAAGTCAGGCTCCAGTAGAACTGCGCCCGCATGGACCTTTACGCGCGACGGACGCAGCTTGGCGAAAGACTTGTGGGCGAGTATCGCGAGCGCCTTTGCCCCGAGGGCGTCGGTGGGGCGACCGGGCAGGTGTGGTTCGCCGGCTGACATCATGGTGGTGACCCCGCCATGGAGGCATGAGTCGATGAAGTCGGTCATGCGCTGGCGAGGGGTGTAGTCCCCCATAACCGGGTGAACGTGATTGTCGTGCAGCCCGGGGGTGACCGATGCCCCGCCGACATCGATGACCGTGGCGTAGTCCTCGTCCGGTGAGTCAGCGTCGTATCCCACGAAATCGATGAACCCGCCGCTGGTGGTTACACAGTCGCCATCACAGAATCCGGCGTCAAGGTCACCGGAGAAGATGGTCGCGATGTTCCGTAGCTTGACCCTGGGACCGGTTGTTGGGTGGTGTGGATCTGTCATGGGACTCCCTTGTTGCCCGACCCGTCAAACCGCTCTGGTCAACGCAGCCCGTCCTCGCCGGATATCTCGGCGACGGTGAGTCCTCCGACTCGCGGCAATGGCCGGCCGCCATCAGTTACTGCCACCGCCAGCACGAGCTCGTCCGGGTGCGGGACGTCCACGTGGCCGAATTCGACAGCGTCGAAATGGGAGCGCACGAACGCGGCGTCCTTGTGATGGAGCGGGATGTCGATGGTGGTCCCGGGTCCGCCCCGCTTCTTGGACGAAGGGATGATCGACCTCCCGCCGCCGCAGGCCTCACGAAGGGGAGCCCCGAGCTTGGGGTGCATCAGTGCTGCGGCGTGTTCGAGTTCCCCCTCGGTTCCGACAATTGATGCCTTCCCGTAGCTGTGGACCGCCTTACCGTCGAGGGCTGCGACCGCCGCTGCCGCGAGCTCGGCTCCTAACGACACGCTGGTTTCGGCAAGATCGTCAAGGTCATCGACGAATGTGGCGGCGTGAGGATTTTTGAATACGGCGGCGCTGACGACACGCCGAATGGGCGACTCGAGGGCAACCCCGGCCTCGATCCGCAGTTCGTCGACGTGGACTAAAAAGCGCCTCACCTGAACGCTCATGGCGGCGACGTTAGTAGGGAGATTGCTTGTATACAAGCAATCTC
>JBPCTU010000161.1:0-5843 GCA_051011515.1 Acidimicrobiales bacterium | reverse complement strand
GAGTCCTAAGACCACGCATCACGGCACGTATGTGGGTGGCCCGGCTCTCACCGCCCGGACGAAAAGGGTCGAGGACTACCTCCATATCTACACGACGAGAGCGCTGGGAAATCACGGTCGGCCGACGCGGCCATTATTGACAGATGACGACCCGAAAATCCAAGGTCGACATCCATGACTACTTCGACCCGCCCCGGCACCCATTCTCCCGAGGCGCTATGAAGTGCCTTCTGGTTGTTGTGGTCGCAATCGCGCTTGGGGCTAGTGCTTGTTGGTCCGATGGCGACTCCGCCGACGCTGGCATCGCCTCCGATCTGGGGGAGCAGATCGACGCCGGCATTGACCAAGGCCGTTTCGACAATCTTCACGCTGTGTTGGTCGTACACGAAAGCGAGCTGATACTGGAGCGCTACTACGAAGGCCAGGACGAGATTTGGGGCCGGACACGCGGCCGAGTCGCCTTCGGCCCTGACGAGCTGCACGATCTGCGCTCGGTGACCAAGAGTCTGGTCAGCCTGCTCTACGGCATTGCACTCTCCGAAGGCATCGTGCCGCCGCTCGATGCGCCTTTGGTCGAGCAGTTTCCCGAGTACCCCGATCTGGCAACAGACGCGCAACGCGGACGCATGACCGTCGCCCACGCCCTCACGATGACGATGGGTACGGAATGGGACGAAAATCTGCCTTACACAGATCCGCGCAACAGCGAGACCGCGATGGAGCTGGCGGAGGATCGCTACCGCTTTGTGCTCGACCGGCCGATGGTGACCGAGCCGGGCATCCAGTGGACCTACAACAGCGGTGCCACTGCGGTGATCGGCCGTCTGATCGCCAAGGGCAGCGGCCGTTCGTTGCTCGACTATGCCGAGGAGAAGCTGTTCGCGCCGCTCGACATCGCTGAGTTCGAATGGGTGCGAGGCAAAGACGGCGAGCACATCGCTTCCTCGGGCCTACGCCTTCGGCCCCTCGATCTCGCCAAGATCGGCGAGATGCTGCTCGACGATGGGCGTTGGAACGGCCGGCAGGTCGTTCCAGCCGACTGGCTCGAGCAGTCCTTCACGTCCCCTGCGAGCCCCGACGACACGAACTACGGCTACCAGTGGTGGCTGAGCCCGGGCGGCAGCGACCAGGCTGCCGACGACCCGCGCTGGGTCGCCGGCCTCGGCAATGGCGGGCAAATCTTGTACCTAGCGCCTGATCTCGATCTGTTGGTAGTGATCAACGCCGGCAATTACAACGATCAGGAAGCATCGGGACGCTTGCGGGCGATCGTCTTCGAGATCGTGCTGCCGGCTGTGCAGCCATGAGTAGGTGACCCCGCAGCAATCGCGCCGTGCGCCGGGTCGGGGTTTCTGGGAGGTCGGTGGTTCTGGGATCGGTCATGCTCCTATTGAAGGAGAATCGGTATGCCACGCCAGTACGCGCCAGAGTTGCGTCGTCGAGTCATTGATCTGATCGAGGGAGGACGCTTCGTCGCCGAGGTCGCGGCGATGGTCGAACCGACTGAGGCAACGGTCTATGTCTGCTGGAATCAGCGTCTTGCTATGGCTGGGAGGCAAACAGGCCTATCACCCCTGCAGCCCCCGACACTTAGCGACCGAGGTCATCCAATTGACAATCGCCTCTTGTCCCAGATGCGGTCGAGCTTGGAGGCCCGTTGTTTAGCGGGGCGCAGAGTGCGGCACCGTCAAGCCATGGGGCTCGGGTGAACCTGCCAGTGCCTACGCGTAGTCATAACCGAGTTGTGCGATGTCGAGCACGTCGGTCACCCGGACCTCCGGGAGCGTCGCTGGATCCGGCAACAACGCAGCCGCAGCTGGGCTGACAGACATGGACTCGAAAGCCCCTGCGAAACGACCGACCCATGGCCACATGAGGTCGCCGATCCGGTGGCCGTAGGGCGCAGGCCGGCCGTCGAGTGGCGAGGTTTCGGTCGGAGCAGGCCAGTCACCGGGATGGCCAGCCGCCTCTGCATCTAGGAACCGCCGTTGCCAATTGGCCCAGATGCGGTCGACATTGGCGTGATGCATCCAGAAGACGGGGTCGTTCGGTGAGAACGCTCCTGCCATGTGGCCACCGACGTGATTGTGGGCCGCGTTGTGAGTCGAGGTGAGCAGCCCTGGCCACCCCGCTTCGAGCAGACGCCAGAAGATCCAAAGTGGGTGTCGACCATTCGATGAGAAGCGCAGATCCTCAAGCCATGCGAGTGCCCCCGTACTTGGCGGCCACCCAGTGGGGGGTCCGCCACCGCGTTCGAGGAGACTTCCCCAGTCCTCCTCGAGTGGTTGGGCGATCGGGAAGTTGGCGAAGCGGCCGTCGACAACGTCGGCCGGGCCAACCGGATCGCCGAGCGAGCCCGCAAAGCCAGCGGCGAATAGTTGGCTGAGCACTTGCGGGTGATCGTCCCAATCCCAGTACGGCAGGTCGACATCAGGGTCGACGGACTGCAGGGCTTGTTCGAAATCGAGCAGGTACTGTCGATGCCACGGGCAGAATCCGATGTTCCAGTGGGCCATGTTCGTGCGCTGGAAGTTGCCGCCTGTGAACGTAACCCTCACCTCCATTACTGCGCCATGTAGCGCGACGAAGCGATCGTAGGGACTGACGCCTGTTCCGTCTGGCTGCTTCAGCGAATCGATCGCCGTAACGAAACGGTCGATCTCGGTCGGGCTCAGGGTGGAGGCGGATCTACGCGTGCCCATGAGACGTCAGCTCCTCGTGAGTCGCGTCGCGGACCTCGCCTGGCGGTTTAGCTTCGTTGTCGGCGTGCTCGTCCGTCGCTTCCGATCCAGGTTGGCCATGGCGCTCGAGGTGGCCCGTGCTAGGAATTGGCGTCAAGGCTGCGACGAACCCACGGCCGGTTCTCGCCCCAATCGTCCGTTTGAGGAGGTCCTCGAGCGTCGACCCGTCGACGGTCATGACCTCGAGCACCGTCTCGTACATGCTGCTCGGGCCGACGTCGACCTCAAGGGCAGGACCCTGGCGATTGACTGCGACAACAACATCCGCTGGGGTCGGACCGGTTCGGCCGCAGAACGAAGTGGCCTTGAGTCCGTCTGCCAGCTCTTCTAGCGCCGGGTGACCGTGGCCCTCGAGTATGCCGAGGTCCGTGACGAGCCGCAGACGATCCACCAGCATGCCGGGTCCAGTTACTGCGATACGCACGAAGGGCCGCCGGACGCGCAGATCAACCAGTGTTGACGATCCTTTGCCTACCTGATCGGCCAGCCTCATCGAGTCAACCAGAGCAGCGTTCCGGCCATCGACCTCGTCGGGAGAACGGGTTCGGCCCCGCGCGAGCCATTCGGCCGCTTGATAGAGCACCCAGACCAAGAACATGGCGGCGGTGATGTGCAAGACGATCGCCAATGCGATCCCACCGATGGCGCCGGCCCGCCAACGCCTCCCCCACAGCGCTGACAACCCGAGGGGGATAACGACCGCGCCGAGTAGACCGAAGCCCAGTTCGGCGAGCGTCCCGCGATCGCCCATCCATGGCAACACATCCCACCAATCGAGAAGGTCGAGCGTGGCGATCGCACCCAAGATCCCGATCGTCCCGAAGGTGACAATCAGCACCAGGAGCCATCGCCAGCGAGGTTGCATTGTCGACGCAGCAGTCGCTATGAAGGCACCGGTCCAGGCCAACCATCGCCTAACGAAACCGACACCGAGCGCTCCCATTGCGTCGCGCATGATGCGGTCGGCCTCTTCCCGATCCACTTTGGGTCCGATATGGGTGGGCGACCCGTCGTGCACCAACGCGTCATGGAGCATGATCGCCGGAAAGTGGACCCCTCGTGGCGGTACGATCCATTGAAAGAACCACGGGGTCGAAGCCAGGTCGGTCGTGTAGCGGTCGACGTCATCTGGGCAGATAAATGGTTCCTGGTAGGCGTGGTCCCGATAGCCGAACCGCCGCAAGAGGCGATACTCCTTGTGGTTCAGACGCTCGAGCTTCAGTTGGAGCGGACCGTGAGTGACCTCATCGTAAAAGGTCTCGCTTGGACCCGCGTACGTCCGGTGTAAACCACCTGGCTCGTCCCTCATAAACCCCCCTACTCACTTGATTTTCTGGGCCTGGAACCGGATCGTCCCATGTAGGCCCTGATGCTTCCGCTGATTACTACGCAGAGGGACAGCTAAGATATCTGTTGAGCCCACGCATAACAGGCACGACCGCAGTGCTCGGCATCCCCAGTTGATCGGGCGAGTCGTTCACTCCCGTGTGACGATCCAAGGTCCGCTGGACATCGTCGACAACCGAAATCTGTCGGCGGTCTCGTTTCCGATCGCTAGGACCGTCCGGAATCGCCGGTACCCATGCACCCTCAGGCAGCAAGGCCTCACGCTCGAGGCCACCGTCGCCCGACTATCACGGGTCACCCGGGGTGACTACGAGGGCGATCGCCGACCGGCCCGGGCTCGTCTAGGGTCGAACGGCGACCAGGGGGTGGATGTGACGTTCTACAACGACGCTGTGCGCAACAGCTCAGCAACGGCCTACGACGAGCGGTTGGTCCCGTGGTACTTCCAGCACTGGGCCAATCGGATGGTGGAACTCGCCGACCTCGAGCCTTCGGGCCAGATCGTCGACTTGGCCTGTGGGAGCGGAATGATCACCCGAGCGCTGCTTCCTAGCCTCGGTCCCGCCGGCACGATCGCCGGCATCGACTTGAACCCGGGCATGCTCGCTCACGCCCAGTCCACCATCGATGATGCTCGGGTGAGCTGGCATGAGGCTGACGCCAGCAGCCTGCCCCTCGACGACGCCAGCGTCGATGTCCTGTGCTGCCATCAGGGTCTCCAGTTCTTCCCCGATCGAGGCGCGGCGATCGACGAGGTGCATCGGATCCTCCGACCAGGAGGACGGATAGTGGTCGCAGTGTGGGGGCATCTGGACGGCAACCCGGAGGTGGTCGCCATGTCGCACGCGATTGGCGAGTTCCTGGGTGACGATCTCGGTCGGGCCATGACCGGGCCGTGCGGTTTCCCAGTCCCCGAGGAGTTGCAGCAGCTACTTGGTGACCACGGGTTCGTGGACACGCGCGTGGAGTCGGTCTCCGAAATCGCGCGCCACCCCGACGTTCGCGACGCCATGGACGGCCAGTTCGACGCCCTGCCAATCTCGGGATCCATCGAAGCCCTCGGCCCAGCACGACGAACCGAGCTTCTCGACCGCATCTGCGAGGTCCTCGAACCCTACGTGGACGAGAATGACGCACTGGCCATTCCAGCGACAAACAACTTCGCCGTGGGCACGAAGCCGTAGTCTCCGAAAACAGTCATCGTCGACCGGGCTGTCGTTCTCGCCCGGGACCGGCCGTCGTACCCGGGCGGTCCCGGTGCCCGAGTTGGTCCAATCTGCGCTCAGCCGACCCCGTCCGCGTCTAGCCTCTGCCAAGCCCGAGCCATGCGGCGACCATTCGGCTAGCGAAGTCACTGCTCGACGATGAATGCGGGGATGCCATGCGAAACCTGGTCTTGTACGAGCTCGTCTCCGTCGACGGCGTGGCCGAGGAACCGGGCGACTGGATCTTCGACGCTGGCGACGAGGTGTTCTCGAACCTCGGTCGGATCATCGAAGGTCAGGACGACATCATCCTCGGCCGGCGGACCTATGACTATTGGGTCAACTACTGGCCAACGTCGGAGGTCGAACCCTTCGCCACGTTCATCAACTCCACGACCAAACACGTGGCGACCTCGAACGGGCTGGACCAACCGTGGGCCAACACGATCGAGATCGCCCAGCCGCTCACCGACTACGTCCGAGGACTCAAGCAACAGGACGCAGGCGACATCGGTGTCCACGGAAGCATCGACGTCTCACGGACGCTGCT
>JBPCTU010000160.1:0-18812 GCA_051011515.1 Acidimicrobiales bacterium | reverse complement strand
TCTCCGGGGGGAGGTGTCACCCCACCCACCCTCCCCCCTGGCCAAAACGCCGTGGCAGGCCAGAGCGGCTTGGAAAGACGGCGAAAGGTACTCAGACCTGGTTCTTACGGAGTCCGGTTACCCACTTGCCGGCTTCGATCCATGCAGCGGTCGCCTCGGCGCGGACGGTGTCGTGGTCCCCGGCCGCGGGGTATGAACCCATGAACTTCACGTTTGCCTGTTTGGCCTTGAGATTACGGAGGCAGTCGGCAACCAGCTCGTCGGCGATGTGGCCTTCGAGGTCTAGCAGAAAACAGTAATCACCGAGTCCCTGTCGGGTGGGCCGAGACTCGAGTTTGGTGAGGTTGATGCTGCGGGCTGCGAACTCTTGCAGGATCTTCAGGAGCGATCCTGGGACGTCGGCCCGCTGGAACACGACGATGCTGGTTTTGTCGTGCCCCGTTGGTGCAGGAACACCGTTTTTCGCAAGGACCACGAACCGAGTCTGGTTCCCGGGATGGTCCTCGATGCCGGCAGCCGCGACCTCCAAGCCGTATCGCTCTGCGGCCAGCGTGGTGCCGATCGCGCCGAGAGTTGGGTCTGTCGACCCGGCGAGGAGCAGAGCCGCGTCTGCGGTTGAGTTCGCGGCGATCGTCTCCGCATCTGACAGCTGTTCGCGAATGAACCGTCGTACCTGAGCCAGTGCATGTGGGTATGAAACGATCTGTTTGAGGTCGCCCATGTTGGTCCCGGACTTCACGAGGAGATTCATCGTGACGGGGATGACAACCTCTCGTTGGATCAAGAGATCCGTGTCGAATGCCAGCGCGTCCTGGATGACGTTGACGGTGCCCTCGATCGAATTCTCGATTGCGGCGAAACCGAAATCTGTCTGGCCCTCTTCGGTGAGCAACAACACTTCGGCATGACTGCGGCACAGGACGTGGTCGGCCTCGGACAGATCGGCTTGGGTCAACACGGCCTCTTCGGTGAAGGTGCCTTCGGGGCCCAGGTATGCGATCGACGTCTTCTGGTTCGGCGTGGTCACAGTCGCCAAGGATAGGGCTGCCAGGTGTCGCGGCCCGCGCGAATTGATAGACGTTACGGACGCGCCCGCCAACTCGGGGACCCACCTCAACCGATAGCGTGGGCCGATGGACGCTGATCGGCTGTACTTCCGTCAGATACTGGCTGGGCGCGACGTCGCCGGCGAGGACATGCTGGCGCGGCAGATGGTGAACTTCATCTACGTCATCGGCGACCGCGCCACCGGCGAAGCCGTCGTCGTGGATCCGGCGTATGACCCTCATGGACTTGTCGATTTGCTTGCTGCCGACGACATGACACTCACCGGTGTTCTAGCGACCCACTACCACCCGGATCACGTTGGTGGGGACATGATGGGTTACTCCATCTCCGGAGTCGCTGAGCTCCTCGATCTTGTTTCGGTACCGGTTCACGTGCAGGACCATGAAGGCGACCTCGTCACCAAGGTGACGGGTGTGACAAACGAGAATCTCATCCGTCACTCGAGCGGCGACAAGGTCACCGTTGGCGGCATCGAGATCGAACTCATACACACCCCTGGACACACCCCCGGCAGCCAGTGTTTCTTCGTTGACAACATGTTGGTAGCAGGGGACACCTTGTTCCTCGAGGGGTGCGGTAGGACAGATCTTCCAGGCGGAGACCCGGGCGAACTCTACGAGTCCTTGACCCAACGCCTGGCTCGGATCCCCGACAGCGCGATCCTCTATCCCGGCCATCTGTTCGCGCCCGAGGCTTCGGCATCGATGGGAGAGACCCGCGCGAACAACTCTGTATTTAGACCCAAGACCAGAGAGCAATGGCTCTCGATGTTCGGGGGCTGAGTCGTGGCCCGAATGGGTCAATCCGTCAGCTTCGACTCAAGAGACGGCGTGAATCTGCCGATCGGGACCAATGGCAACGGGCTCGGTGAGGAGCAAGGGTGACCGATAACGACAGTGGACAGTCCGAGGACACTGCTCAGATCGACCACGAGGCTGAGTTCGCACGGATTCGCACGCGAATCTCTGGCCTCGGCGACGCGATCCAAGAACTCAGTTCGAGTGCGGACGAGCTGATCCGCAGCGCTGACTCCAGGACGGCGTTGGCGATGCTCGATCGTCCTGCTGAGGTCGATGAGGACCACTTCGATCGCCTCGAGACTTCAATTGCAGCACTTGGCCGGCACGCTGCGAATACGCCCGAAGAATTCGATCCGACCCCGCTGGACGCCGGCGACCCCGACTACCCCGGCGACTCTTCAGCCGCCTTTGGGGATCTCTCCACAGGAACCACTACCCCTGGCGAACAGCTCGGTGCCGGTGATCCCGAATCGGCGTTCGGCAACTTAGGCGAAGAGCAGCTCTTGTCCAAGCCCCCATCTAGCGCCGATGTAGAGCCGCTCCAGCTCGAGACCACGGCGCAAACCCACGAGGCCAACGAAGTTGACCCCCCAGCGGCGGTTGGCGCCGACGGGTCTGGCGTTGAGCACGTGTCCGAGTCAGATGACGGCTCTGGTGGTGCCCAGGTTCTGGAATTCGTGCCTCGCAGTGAGCGGACCGAAGAGCCGGACGGTGAGGCGCCTGCGTTCGGTGCCATCGCCGAACACGCCTCCGAGACCTCACCTCAAGCGGAGTTCGACGAACGCCCAGCACGGGCCAAACCGCCTCCGCCGAGTGACACCGAACTTGCTTTCGGCGGCCTCGCCGAACAGCCAGAACCGGCAGTAGCTGACAACGACGTCGATCCTTCGAGCACTGATGATGGTCTCGACGCCATTGCCGAAGCAGAGAGCACTGACGCAGCGAGGCAATGGGACTCAATCGACCAGGACAGCGATGCGTTCGACAAGTTCTTCTCCAACGAGGTCGAGCCGGAGCCAGCCCAACGCTGGCTGCTCAACGAGTAACGACAGTCCGACTACCTGAGACCTGGCTCCGCTAGCCTTTCCGGACCCCCTCGCGTCCGAGCCGAGGGCAAGTTCAGGAGAGTGAGGAACCATGAGCTCCACCGAGAACCCAGACGATGGTGCTGAGGAAACGGCCGCGGCAACTGCCTTGGACAAGGCCAAGGAATGGGTGGAGACAGCGGCCGAAGTCGTCATGGACTTCGTCAGTACTGTGGCCGACAAGATCATGGAGCTTGCCGGGGTCGACGACGACGAACTCGACGAGGACGCAAGCGCGGTCGACAAGTCCAAGAAGGCGGCCGGTGCCGCCGCCGAGAAGTCCAAAAAGGCGGCGGGTGCTGCGGCTGACAAGTCCAAGGAGCTCGCAGGCTCGGCCACCGAGAAGTCCAAGAAAGCGGCGGGCGCTGCGGCGGAGAAGTCCAAAGCCGTCGCCGATGCCGCATCTGCGAAGTACAAGGAAACCAAAGACAAACGGTCGAGCAGCGCTGGCTCCGGCGGCGCGAGCACTTCCGCGACCGCGTCGGCTGACGCGGCTGAGTAGCTGTCGCATCGGGTCCTAGCCGCAGGGAACGCATGCTGACCGACCAGGGTTCCGGCGTCAGCGACCTGTGGCCTTGGCCCTTAGACACGAGTCATGGTCGTCCTTTCTCCTGAGATGCAGGTTTTCGTGGAAGAGCGTCATTTGGCGACCCTCACGCTGGTGCGCGCCGACGGCCACCCGCATGTGACACCAGTCGGGTTCACCTGGGATCAAGGCTCGGGTCTGGTTCGTGTCATCACCTGGGCCGGAGCAGTAAAGGCCCGATTGTTGGAAACAGGTCCGCTCCGAGCTTCGGTGTGCCAGGTCGAGGGAGGGCGTTGGGTCACTCTCGAGGGCAGTGCAGTGGTTACCGCCGACCTTCAGCGATGTCACGAAGGAGTACAGCGGTACGCCGATCGTTACTCGGCTCCAAAGGATCGAGGCAACGACCGGCGAGTGATCGAGGTGACTGTCGACCACGTCATGGGGCGCGGCTGAGCGTCTTTAGATCGGCCACTTCGCGGCCGATGGTTACCAGTGACCTGGCAGAGAACGCTTGCCGCGGGAATCTCCATCGTTGGAGTGACCGCCGCAGCCATTCCCGCGCTGTTGCCCCTGGCCAGCGCGGTCGTGGCTCTGGCAGCATTTCTCATCGGGGGCCGCCAGCTTCGGATGACGCCTGCAAGAGTGGCCACTCCCTGGCGCCTCGTGCTCGCGGCAGTCGCATTGAACCTGCTTTCCGTCGCGGCGCGGGTGTTCCACAGCACGGCGACGGGCGTGGAACATCCATTCCCGTCAATCGCGGATCTCTTCGCGATCGGGTCGTATTCGCTCATGATTGCGGGCGGCGTCTCGTTCGTCCGCGCCCGAACCGCAGAACGAAGTCGATCGGACTTTGTCGATTCGTTCATCGTCACCGGTCTGGTGGCAATGGGGCTCTACGTGTTGGTGCTCGGCGATCTCGTTTCCGAAACCGACAGCGGCGTGTGGAGCCAGATCGTCCAACTCACCTACACGGCTCTGGCGCTGGGCCTGATCGCAGTGACGGCGCGAGCATCGTTCGGGCCGGGCGCTCGGAACGGCAGTTACTACTTGTTCGCGACCGCCGCTGTTCTGATAGTGGGCCAGGCGGTTCTGACCCTCGCACAAGCTGTCGGTCGATCCGACGTGGCCAATATCTCGTTGGCGGCTGCCTCGATCGCGTTCACGTTCCTGGCGGCGGCGATGGTGCATCCGGGCGCGTCGAGGCTGACCGACCGACCTACCTACGAGGAGCGCAAGCTCTCGGTAAACCGCCTGCTGTTGTTGCTGGTTGCCGTGGCTGCCGGACCCATCCTGGTTCTCACACCCTCGGTGTACGAGGACACAACCCACCTCACCATTGTTCTCTCGCTGTGGATCGCTGTCTCGTTCGCGGCTCTGTTCAGGTTGGTCCTGTTGGTCCTCGACCGCGAACGAACGACCAACCGGGAAAGGGCGCTACGCGATCTGGCCCGTACGTTTTCGTTGGCACAGACCGCAGACGAGGTCATCGCGGCATCACTCAGCGTTGGTGCGGACATACTCCAGTCCGGTGATCTGGTCATTGCGTTGTATGAAGAGCGGGTCGATCAGAGGTGGTTGGCCATTGCAGCGCGTGGTCCAGAGTCGGAGTCGACGCCCGGACAACACGCATCGGCCGCCGACTCCGCACTGATGGCCACGGTGGGCGGGGCCACCTTGCTCACCCGAGAGCAGAACGCTGCTGATGTCACGTCCCACGGTGGTGCGACAGGAGCGCTGGCCGTTGCTCCGATCGAGGGGCGTGAAGGTCCCAGACGCTGCCTCGTGTTGCGAGCGGGTCGTTACGTCGGAATCGAGCAGGCTGCAGCGCTCGAGGCGTTGGCAGGACAGCTGTCCCTTGGACTTCACAGCGTCGCCAGCCACGAGGACCTCCACCAGCGACGGTCGGAGCGCCGATTCCAGGCACTTGCGCGCAGCTCGTCAGACGTTGTGTTCATCATCGACGACCATGGCTCTGTCGGGTTCGTCAGTCCGACTGTCGAGCGGCTACTCGGACGCCGAGCGGCCGACGTTGTTGGTGTCGGTTTGAAGGTCTTGATCCATCCCGAGGACCAGGAGCAGCTTCGACGCGCTCTCGTGGCGCCCTGCCCTCCTGAAGGGGCCAGATGGTCGTCTGAGTTGAGGTTTCTGCATACCTCGGGGCGTGAGCTCTGGTTCGAAGTCGAGGCTCGGGACTTCCGGGACGAAGATGAGATCCGCGGTGTTGTCGTAACCGCCAGCGACATCAGTGATCGCCGTCGCGCCGAAGCGCAGCTCCTCCGATCCGAGGCTCGCTTCAGGCTCATGGTCCAGAACTCCGCCGACGTCGTTGCGATTCTCGACCAGTCGTCGATCATCACGTACGTCTCGCCATCCATCGAGCGCATGCTCGGTTACACCGTCCCCGACGTTCTGGGTCGCGACGTCTTCGAGCTGCTCAGCGTCACCGAGGCCGAACGCCTACGGGCGATGCTCTCAGGTCAGCTTGATGGTTCGGCGCTCGATGTCCGGATCCAGAGTACCGACGGTCATGTGAGGGTTGTAGAGGTCGTGGTGACCGACATGACAAACCAGCCCGAAGTTGACGGCGTCGTTCTCAATATTCGCGATATCAGTGAGCGCAAGGCACTTGAAGACGATCTCCGCTTCCGAGCATTACACGACGATCTGACTGGCCTCGCCAATCGGCGTCTTCTGATCGACCGGATCAACACGGCGCTGGATCTGCAGAAGGTGACCGTTCCTGCGGTCGCAGCGCTCCATGTCGATCTTGACGACTTCAAATTGATCAACGATTCCCTCGGGCATGTGGCTGGTGACCGGGCGTTGGCCACAGTTGCTGCGCGTTTGCAGGAACTGGTCGGCGGCTCGGGGCTCGTGGCCCGTCTCGGTGGAGACGAGTTCGGAGTCATGTTGAACCTCACATCGGTCTCGTCGACCGGTCCGGCCGATGGCCCTGAATCCCGAGGCCCCGACCTCGAAGCTCGGGCCGTGGCCATGGCTGACGGGATTCGTGAGACGCTCGGTTCCCCGATCCGCCTCGGCACGACGGAGTTCCGGCTGAGCGCGAGCCTTGGCATTGCCGTCGCCGACACAGGCATCTCGGGAGAGGATCTACTTCGTCGCGCCGACCTGGCTGTGAGCGAAGCCAAAGGTGGTGGGGGAGATCGTCACGCCCTGTATGCCGATGACATGGCAGAGTCGGCCTTCGAGGAACTCGAGCTGAAGAGCGCGTTGGTGAGGGCGCTGGAGAACGACGAGTTCGTACTTCACTATCAGCCAATCGTCGATCTAGCCACCAGCCGGATCAAAGGTGTGGAAGCTCTGATCCGGTGGGAGGACCCCGATCGGGGGATGGTCAGTCCGGCCGCATTCATACCCGTCGCCGAGGAGTCGGGTTTGATTCGACCGATCGGTAAGTGGGTGGCTGGTCGAGCAGCCACCGATCTGTCGACCTGGCGAGCGGCCGGTCATGACATCTACTGCAGTGGCAATGTCTCGGGCCGACAGCTGAGCGAGACTGGTTTTGCGACATCGTTCGTGGAAACCGTGGTTCAAGCTGGTGCCGACCCTTCAACGATCGTTGTGGAGCTGACCGAATCTGTGTTGGCGACGGATGGGTCAACCCAAGTCTTCGACGACCTGCATCGGAGCGGGTTCCGGCTCGCTATCGATGATTTCGGAACCGGCTACTCTGCGCTCCAGTATCTGCAGACCTTCGAGATAGATCTCATAAAGATCGATCGGTCGTTCGTACAGGCGCTCGGGACCGACGACGATGCGGGGGTCGTAGAGGCTGTGTTGGATCTCGCGGGCCGTATCGGCGCTTCGACCGTTGCTGAGGGCATCGAGGAATCGGAAGAGCTCGAGGCGCTCAAGTCGTTGGGCGTGAACCTGGGCCAGGGTTACTACTTTTCGCGACCGGTTCCGGTTGGCGAGATAATCGGTTTGCTCGAGAGTGGTTTGGTCGACGTCGAACCTGCGTTGCAGCGATAAGCCCCACAGACGCCCAGCCTTGCGAGCACCGTTGACTGACTCCCTTGCATAGGGCGTAGGGACCGCATCGCCCGTTGTGCTTTCGGTTCTCGCACGGTCCCGGCATGGTTAGCCTGCGACATGGCTTCGACCGGTGACACGGCTCCGTCTGAGGCTGCCCAGCGGGCTGAGCTCGAGCGGAACCTCTCACTAATTCCGCTTCATCAGGCGTTGACCGGTGCGCTCGTCTGGCTTCCGGTCTTCGTTTTGTTCACCCGTGCCCGGTTCGATCTCGATGGTGCGCTTGCGCTGGCGTCTGCGTACTACTTCTTCGTTGTTGCGTTGGAGGTCCCATCCGGGTGGATGAGCGACCGGCTCGGGCGGGTGCTCACGCTTCGAGTCGCCGCAGTGGCGTGGATCGGCGCCCACCTGTGTTTCCTCGTTGGCGATGACACCTTCATGGTCATCATGCTCGGGCAGTTTCTGCTCGCCGCTGGGTTCGCGTCGTTGTCAGGTACCGACGTGACGTTCCACTACGACACGCTCGAATCTCTTGACCGTGCCGATGAGTACGCCGATCGCCAGGCGAAGGTGGCCAGCATCGTCTACGTCAGCACGTCGGTGAGCGCGCTTGTTGGTGGCTTGCTCGGGTTGGTCGATGTTCGGTTGGCTTTTCTTGCCTCACTGTTGTTGGCGGTCGCCCAGCTTGGCGTTGCGCTCCGGTTCGGTGAGCCGATCGCCACGACTCACGCCGAGCGTTTCGGGCGCCAGGTTGCGCTCTGTTTCGGTTACCTCAAGCAGAGGTATCTGGGGTGGCTCTTCTTCTACGGCGTCGTCACAGTGACCCTGGTACACGTCGCGTTCACGGTGATGCAGCCTTGGCTTACCGCCGTCCTTGATCGCCCGGCTGACGACCTGGGGTCAACACCTCTGGTTGCCGGAGTCATCTATGCCGTCACCGCGCTCGTCGGTTCGGTTGCAGCCAGGGCGAGTGCCCCGGTCGCCCGACGCATCGGCATTGTCCCAACCCTGATCGGTCTCGGTGCAGTGTCGGCTCTTGTCGTGTCGGGCATGGCGCTCTGGGTTAACGCCGTGGTACTGGTGTTGGTCTCTCTGCGAAGTGTGCAGGGCGCGGCAGCGCCTGTTCTTGTCAGTGCAGCGGTGTCGCCCAGGGTCGAGCGCCATCATCGCGCGACCCTGCTGAGCCTGAATTCCCTGGTCGGCAGGCTGGGGTACGGCCTGGTGCTGCTGTTCGTCGCCGCTGGGGCCGAGGACGATGTTCAGAGAGTTTTGGGCACCTTGGCTGCCGTGGCCTGGGCCCTCGTGGCTGTTCTTGGTGTAACCGCCATGGTGTTCACACGCGGGCGTCAAACCAGCCTCCAGCCTGATCCCCCATGATGTGGTGTCGATCCCTGCCCCATACGGCGGCTCACTTCTCGGCCAGCAACTCCCTCGCGTACGCGTGAGCGCTGGTCGCCGCGTCGCGAAACTGGCGATCGAGTGCCGGAGCGAACTCCTTCGGAAAGGTGGGTCCGAGTTCGGCCGACGGCGAGTATCGATCGAGAATGTCCTCGGTCTCGCCAAGCAGAGGACCGAGGTCTATCTCGTCTGCTATCACACCGCTGACGTCCTTCATCCTGCACATCACGAATGCGAGTCTGGCCTCACTGACGGTCCCCACACAGTCCGTGGGTTTGTAGCTCTCGAGGCCCAACATCTTCCGCAACAACGAACGGTTTTCCTCTAGATCGAACAGGTTGACCGAGAACGTCTCGGCGACAACATCCTGGGGCAGCCAGGCCACGTAGTTCATCCACACGTAGATGCACTTCGCGCACCGACAACACCATGGCTTCACCTGAGCACATGAGTGGGTGGCAGGGACCGCGTCGAGGTTTCGGCCGAGAAGGGTGAACACCCCGATGTCATAGATAGGCCGCAGTATGTGGAAGATCTGCACGTTGGTTACGAGGTTCTGGCGGACGTAGTCGTGGAGGAGGGTCTCGGCAGTGCTGCTCATGCCCCACAGGTAGTTCACATCCTCGCCGTTCCTGTCCCAAGTGAGGTTGTGTTCGTCAGTGCTGCGCGAGATCCCCAGAGCTACGTTTCGGTACCGGTGTTGCAGGATCAGTGGCAGCGCAGTCCAGTAAGAGCTGACGGTCTCGGCAGCGATCATGCGGCCAATTCCCAACTCGGGCTCCACTAGCGCTGCCGGCGAGTCGATCGCGTCGTCGAATACCCAGCCTCGGTGCAGGTTCTGGTGGTCACAGTGTTCGAGCACTCCGTCGATGAGGTCGTGTTGGTGTTGTCCACGGCCGTATGTGGAATGGGAGTACACGAACGCGTCGTACTGGATGTCGGCCGTTTCGAGCAGCCCCATGCTCACGAGACTGTCTTTCCCTCCGCCGCACAACATGAGCGTTGGAACTTCCGGTGGACCGAGTGAGGTTGCGGGAGGTGGTCGACTCACGCCCAGATCGGGTCTGACGAGTCGGTAATCGGGCAGGTCGTTCTCGAAGCGCCAGACAGCCCAGACGTTGCGGAAGATGGTCTCCCACAGGTCCCAGAACTCGTCGGTGACAAGGTCTGCGTACGACCCGAAGTCGATCTTGTCGGGCTTGAGGCTCGCTGCCTTGTTGGCTTCGAAGGCGAGGAGGTGGAACTCCACCCATCTCATGAAGTCTGACCCGTAGGTGGCCTCGAGCTCGATGAAGTCAACCGTGTCGTACCAGTACGAAGTCGAGAATCGGGTGTTGTCGATCCGGTACCGCAGGACAAGCTGCCGGCGAGATCGTTCCACCGGCTCGAAGTACAAAGTTCTCACTTGCCTATGTTGACCCCCAATAACGGTCCCGGGTCAAGCCACACGCCGGAAAGGGCTGTGACCCGGCCTGGTATCAGTAGACGTTGTTGTCGTAGTCGGCCCGGGCGATGTCGGTCAATCGGAGGGTCGTGAGTGCTGGCTCTGGGTGGCTGGTTGTGGCCTAGATGCCAAGGGCCTTCGTGGCCCGAACGCCCCGAGCGGAGCGGGCCAACACAGGCGCCACCGCACCACAGCGAGCGAGCCAGCCCGGAGGGCCAGCTCGGAGCGTGGTGCGCGAGGAGGGACTTGAACCCTCACGTCCTTGCGGACACAGGCACCTGAAGCCTGCGCGTCTGCCAATTCCGCCACTCGCGCGAGTGGAAGGTAGAGCGTACCGGCCCGGCGACCTCATCCGCTTGCGCTGGGTCGTTGAGGGCGTTCAATTCAGAGCGGTCGGATCAGAGCTGTCAAGGATGCTGTTGCGCTGTCGACGGCGCGTTCGATGCGCTCGTCGTCTCCGGTTACCTGTCGATCGCATGCCAGCGATGTGGACAAAGAACAGAACAGTGTTCCGAAAGTTTCTGCCCCGAGGGTGCTTGCTCCGAGTCGGCGGGCCGCTGCCGCGGCCTCCTCGACGGTGTCGAGGATGACTCCTTCGACGAACCTCGGAAACGGTTCAGACGATGCCGCCCACCTTCCTGTGGCATCGAAGTAGAGGCGGGTGCCCTTGGCGTGTTCTGGGCCGGACATCACCGACAGCAACGCTCGGAGGGAATCGTGGGTGTCGGCGCGGGTCACTTGGGCCAGCTCTGAGTGGAGACGTTTTCTCCGTCGAGCCCGGATCGTGTCCATTGCCTCGGTCAGCAGCGCCTCGCGCGTCTTGAAGTAGTAGATCAGCATTCGGTCGCTGGTTCCGGCTGCTTCGGCGAGGACCACGAGCGTCAGGTCGGTGCTGCCCTCGGCCATCATGGCCTCGACAACTGCGTCGAGGTATCGCTGCCGTGTTGTGGTTCCCGCCATTGCCTCAGACCTCTGTGCATGGCTGCTGGGCAAACCCTACTCACATACTGCGTGCTGAGGCCCTGGATCCTGAGTTGGTGGGGTCGCAGCCCGATGGCGGGGCCAGTGCGATCTATCGTGGCACTGTGGCAATGCGTGGGTTCGAGCGGCGACTGGAGCGGATGGTCGAGGGAACGTTCTCGCGCCTGTTCCGGAGTGGTCTCAAGCCAGTCGAGCTCGGCCGTCGACTGGTCCGCGAGATGGATGCGAATCGTTCGGTCGGTGTCGGTGGCGAGCGGGTTGCGCCCAATCACTTCACAATCGAGTTGTCGCCGGTTGATGCAGAGCACTTCGCTGAGGTTGGTGAGTCGATCCGTCGTGAGCTGGCGGATGCTGCTCGGGAGCACGCGCGCGACGAGGGATACTCGTTTCTCGGTCCGATCCGGGTGGAGATGTTGGTCTCCGAAAGGTTGAAGACTGGCAATTTCCGGATGTCGGCGAAGCTGAGTGAGGGCGACGGTGGATCGTCACCGGGTTCACTGGTCCTGCCCGATGGGCAGCGCATCGTTCTGGGTGAAGCCATCTTTTCGATTGGGCGTCTCGCAGATTGCACGTTGGTGTTGGAGGACGGCAACGTCAGTCGGCGCCATGCCGAGATCCGCCCCTTCGGGAACGGCTTCAAGCTCGTGGATCTCGGCTCTACCAACGGTTCGACCATCAACGGCGAGCGAGTGGCTGAACGACAGTTGCGTGATGGAGATGTGCTCGAGTTCGGCAACATGGCTATCACTTTCGAAGCGAGCTGAGAGGAGCGACGAGTGAGCGATGGTCCGGTCCTGTACGAACAGGACGGCAACGTGGTGACGATCACCTACAACCGGCCCGAACGGCTGAACACCGTCAACGGGGCTATGCGTGACGGATTGAACGAGGCCTGGGATCGGTTCCTGGGCGACGAATCGGCCTGGGTGGCGATCGTGACCGGGACCGGGGACGTCTTCTGTGCTGGGGCCGACCTCAAGGATGGCAAGGGCAGCACTGGCACGTTTCCGGGTACGTACTGGGAAAAGCCCACCATCAACTCGTTCGAGTCTGGCCTCGAGTTGTACAAACCAACGATCGCCGCAGTCAACGGTCCGTGTGTGGGTTATGGGCTCACTGCTGTCACGTTCTGTGACTTCGTTCTTGCCAGTGAGGGTGCGACTTTTTCCTATCCCGAGGTTCGCATCGGAATTCCGACGATTGTCGGGTCGATCCGCCTGCCCCGCAAGCTCAATTGGGCTGATGCCATGGAGCTGCTGTTGATTGGCGAACCGGTCTCGGCTCATCGCGCTCAGGAGATGGGTTTGGTATGGCGTGTGGTCCCCCACGACGAGCTGATGGCTGAAGCTCGAGAACTTGCCGCCCGGCTGTGCCGTTCGGCGCCTCTGGCCACGAGGGCGACGAAAGAGGTCGCGACCCGCACCCGCGAGATGGGCTGGATCGAGGCTGTGAGATTTGGCGAGACGATGCGGATCGTGGCCAACCAGACAGAAGACGCTCGCGAAGGCAGGGCGTCGGCCCTCGACAAGAGAACACCAGAGTGGAAGGGCCGGTGAGCGAAACCCGACGTAGGGTGCGACCGAAGGCACTGGTATTCGAGCGGTACTGTTGAATCGCTGTGTCCGAGCAACTTCTTGACCTGCTCAAGCTTGGTTTGCTTGCCCTCCTCTACTTGTTCTTTCTGCGAGTGATCTGGGCGGTTTGGACCGAGCTTCGTACCCCGGCGGTGGAGCCCGCGCTTGCATCGAAGGGAGCCGCTCCCGCAAGAGCTCGGCCGGCGCGCGCTGCGAAGGGCCAGCTGGCCGCTCTGCGAGTTGTTGATCCCCCCGAGGAGGCAGGGACGAGGTACCCGCTGGAGCCTGAGATGACGATCGGCAGGGCCCCCGGGTGCACGGTTGTCGTGGACGATACGTTCGTCTCGCAGCTCCACGCTCGAGTGTTTCAGAACGACGGGGCTTGGTTCGTAGAGGACCTGGGTTCCACAAACGGTACGTTCTGCAACGGTGCGGCTGTGTCTGCTCCAGAACGTGTCCGGTCCGGAGATCGAGTGCAGGTCGGCAATTGGGTTCTCGAGGTCACATGAGCACCACCCGTTTCACTTGGGCCGTCCGCACCGAGGTCGGCCGCGTCCGCGAGATCAACCAGGACTCGGTCTACGCCGAGGACGGGCTGTTTGCAGTTGCCGATGGGATGGGCGGGCACAGCGGCGGCGAGGTCGCATCCGCGGTGGCCATCGGATCCCTTGCGGAGGCGCCGATCCCCGAGTCCATAGATGCATTTGTCGATCGGGTCCGCGATGCTCACGCCGCGATTGTCGAACGGGCTGACCAAGAACCGGACCTGTACGGGATGGGCACAACGTTGTGCGCTGTCGTCAGGCTGGACAACGACAGATTGGGCCTGGTCAACGTTGGCGACTCGAGGATTTATCGTTTCACCTCGGATGGTTTGGAGCAGGTGAGCGAGGATCACAGCCTGGTCGGAGATCTCGTGCGGGCCGGCCACCTCAGCGAGACCGAAGCTTCGAGTCATCCTCAGCGGAACATCGTTACGAGGGCGTTGGGCATCGGGGACGATCTGCTTGTCGACTATTGGGAACTCCCGGCGCTTGTTGGGGACAGATACCTGTTGTGCAGCGACGGTTTGGTCGACGAGCTGAGTGATAGCCAGATCTCCGCTGCGATGCGACGGCTCGACGAGCCGGGCGAGTTGGTGGACGAGCTGGTTCGTTTGGCCAATGAGTCCGGTAGTCGCGACAACGTGTCGGTGCTTGTTGTTCGGATCGATTCGGCTGACGGTGACCCTGGTGCGGATATGAACCTGGCTCCGACCCGTAGCGCCCCGCCAACCGACGAATCCGAGTTCAAGGGGGTTGGCACCGGGCCCCTCGTCGATGGGCGGAACGATGACGCTGACCACGACGATGATGTCGAAAACCCTGGCGAACAGGTCAGGTTCCATCGCCGGGCACTCGGGTCGGCATTGGTCGTGTTGTTCATTCTCATCGGTGGGTTCTGGCTGATAGCGACCTATGCCAGGAACAACTATTTCGTGGGGTTCGAACAAGAACAGGTCGTGATCTTTCAGGGCCGCCCGGGTGGTGTGTTGTGGTTCGACCCCACGGTCGAGGAGGGCGCGATCCTGGTCCGCACCGGACTCACACCCGCCTTGGAACTGGAAGTCACCGCCAACCCGGAGTTCGGTTCGCTCGGTTCGGCCCAGGAGTACATCTCCGAGCTCGAGGACCGGGCTGCGGCGGCCACCGGCGACGGCTGAGCGCGCCGAGACCACCATGAGGAATCGACGTCGCAACACCGAGCTTTCGCTACTCCTGTTCGGGGCTGTGGTCGTCGTTTCGGCCTATGTCCTTGCAAGCCTTGGTCGCCTCGCCGAGATCCCCGCCGACATCGTGCCCTTCTTCGGGATCATCCTGGGCCTGTTGGCGGCCGCTCATCTGGCAACGAGGAGATTCGCGCCCAGGGCCGATGCGATGCTGCTCCCTGTCGCGAGCTTGTTGAACGGGATCGGGTATGTGTTCATCGCCCGCTTGGACGACGAGCTGGCCCGTCTCCAGGCCATCTGGACACTCGTTGGGGTGGGAGCATTCATTGCCACGCTCGTGCTCGTCCGGAGCACACGGGTGCTGGAGCAATACCGCTACACGCTCATGCTGGTGGGTGTCGCACTGTTGGTGCTGCCGTTGGCTCCCGCTATCGGTCAGGAGATCAACGGAGCTCGTATCTGGGTGTCTGTGGGGCCAGTCAACTTCCAGCCCGGGGAGTTCGCGAAGCTGGCATTCGCAGTCTTCTTCGCCGGCTACCTCGTCGACAAACGAGAGGTGCTCGCGGCGTCGAACCGGCGCTTTCTGGGGATGGCGATACCCGAAGCGAGGCATCTGGGCCCCATCGTGGTGGCCTGGGGTGCCTCTCTACTGGTGATGGTGGGCGAGAAGGACCTCGGGTCGTCGCTGCTGTTCTTCGCGTTGTTCGTGGTTCTGCTCTGGGTGGCAACAGAGAGACCGTCCTATCTGGTGATGAGCCTCGTCATGTTCGCTGCGGGGGCAGCATTCAGCTACAACCGGTTCGCTCATGTCCAAGAGCGTGTCGAGGTGTGGCTGGACCCATTCGAAGACCCGTTCGGCAACGGGTTTCAGGTGACCCAGAGTGCCTTTGCACTAGCCGACGGTGGTCTGACCGGAACGGGGCTAGGAACAGGGAGCCCGAACACCGAGAACATCCCCGCGGTGGAGACGGATTTCATCTTCGCCATCATCGGTGAGGAGCTTGGCCTGTTCGGTGCGGCCGGGATTCTCATCGCATTCATGTTGATGATCGGTACGGGGCTTCGCATAGCTATCAGGGCCGATCGCCCATTCGACAAGCTGCTGGCCACGGGGTTGACCACGCTGCTCGGGTTCCAGGCCTTCATCATCATTGCCGGTGTCATTCGAGTACTGCCGCTCACCGGTGTCACTCTGCCGTTCATCAGCTATGGCGGCTCATCCCTGCTGGCCAACTGGATTCTCTTGGCGCTGTTGTTGCGTATCTCTGACGAGAGCACGCGAAGACGGCTGCGAGCGGGTCAGGCATCAGGGGCGACGCTCCAGAGGTCGGCGTGAACACTCAGATCCGGTTTCTAGGTGCTGGCTTGTTGGTGTGTTTCATCGTCCTGTTCGTTCAGCTGAATCGGATCCAGATCTTCCAACAGGATGAGCTGCAGGCGAATCCGGCAAACAATCGGCAGATCGAACGAGACTTCAGCCGCGATCGTGGTTCGATCTTCACCGCCGATGGCGTTGTGATGGCCACGTCCATCGAGGTAGATGACGACCTCCAACGCGAGAGGACGTATCCGGAGGGCGAGCTGTACGCCCACTCCACCGGTTACTTCTCGTTCCAGTTCGGTGCTGATGGGCTCGAGCGCGTCTACAACGATGAACTCGCCGGGCAGACGGTGGAACAGAGGTTCGGTGATCTCTCTGCGCTGTTCCAGGAGACCGATACGACCGCCAACCTGACGACTACCCTCAACCACAAGGTCCAGTCGGTCGCCAGAGAGACCCTCGGCAACCGTAAGGGATCGGTTGTGGCGATCGACCCCCGCACGGGCGGAATCATCGCGTTCTGGAGTTACCCGTCCTACGACCCAACGGTGCTGGGGTCCGTTGATCTGGTTGGGGCCGAGTCGTTCTGGAATGAGCTGCGGGGCCTCCCGAACGGGGACGATCCCCGGCTCGCACGTATGTATAGAGAGATATTCTTCCCCGGCTCCACGTTCAAGGTGGTCACTGCGTCAGCGGCACTGGACGCGAACGTGGCCACCATGAGCGACCCGGTCTTCGAACCTGCGGATGAGTACGTGGCTCCCCTTACGACGGTGCCGCTCAAGAACTTCGGAGGGTCAACGTGTGGTGGCGACATGCTCGAGGCCCTCCGAGTCTCGTGCAACACGGTGTTCGCTGAACTTGCGGCCGAGATCATCGGTGCCGATCCGATGGTCGAGGTGTCGGAGAGGTTCGGATTCAACGAGGTGCCGCCACTTGATCTGCCGGCGGCCGCGGCATCCAATTTCCCAACTGACTATGGCGCTCAGGTCGGCGAGACCGACGAAGATCCGCCGGTACCGATTCTGGAGAACACACCAGCGCTGGCTCAGGCCGGTATCGGTCAGAACGACGTCAAGGCCACGCCCCTTCAGATGGCTCTGGTCGCTGCCGGTGTTGCGAATGGTGGTCTCATGATGGAACCCCACCTGATGGCAGAGCTACGCGATCAGAAGGGGAAACTCCTCGACGATTTCGACCCACGAATCTGGAGGCCCGTCTTGTCATCCACCGATGCTCAAAACATGCGAGCCGCGATGGTGACTGTCGTCGAGAGAGGAACCGCAACGGGACTGCAGGTGCCAGGGTTCGAGATCGGGGGCAAGACCGGCACGGCTCAGGTTGACGCCGAGCGCCCCGACGACACCCATGCGTGGATCATCGGGTTCGGTGGACTTCCTGGGCAGACCCCCACGGTTGCGGTCGCAGTCATCGTCGAGTCGGAGCCCGGGGCCGGCCAACAAACTGGTGGGCGTGTTGCTGCTCCCATCGCGCGGGCCGTGCTCGAGGCTGCGCTCGCCGAAAGCGGGTAGAGCAGGCGCTTTCTTTGATCTGAGCCCAATGCACTGGGGTTCATGTGGGATTTGTTGCTGTTGTGGCTCTGATTCGATGAGGATCTGAGCGGGCCGGGCGAGATCGCGACATGGCTTGGGTGCAGCGGATGCTCAGAAAGCGGTCGCTACACTCGTTTCGCTATGTCTGAGCAGGGTCCCACCGTCTTTGGTGGTCGCTACGAGCTGCACCGACGTCTCGCCAAGGGTGGCATGGCTGAGGTGTTTCTCGCCAAGGATCAGCTTCTGGATCGTCCTGTCGCGGTCAAAGTTCTGTTTCCCCAGCTGGCGGCCGATCCGAATTTTGTGGAACGGTTCCGCCGCGAGGCGCAATCGGCAGCGAACCTGAGTCACCCCAACATCGTCGGCGTTTACGACTGGGGCCAAGAAGGAAACACGTACTACATCGTGATGGAGTACGTGCAAGGCCGAAGTCTCTCGGAGGTAATCCGCGACAACGGGCCGCTCGAGCCTGAACGGGCAGCTGAAATCGCTGCCGACGTCGCGGCGGCGCTCGGCTTCGCCCACAAGAACGACTTCGTTCACTGCGACATGAAGTCGGGAAACATAATGATCTCGCCCACGGGCCAGGTAAAGGTCGCCGACTTCGGCATCGCCAAAGCAATCTCCGGCGCCGGGGCAGATGCCAAGCTCACCCAGACGGGCGCGGTCATGGGGACTGCGACTTACTTCTCGCCTGAACAGGCCCAGGGCCAACCTCTCGATGGCCGCAGCGATCTGTACTCGCTCGGCGTGGTCCTCTACGAGATGCTTACCGGCTCGCCACCATTCAGCGGCGACACGCCGGTTGCGATCGCGTACAAACACGTTCAGGAGATGCCTGAACCCATCAGTGCGCGGCGGCCCGAGGTGCCGGAGGCCATTCAGGCGATCACGGCCAAGCTGCTCAACAAGGACCCCGCGCGCAGATACCCGTCCGCGGCCGACGTTCAAAGCGACTTGCGCCGATTTCTGGCTGGCGAGCGAACCGTTGGGGCCGCCAAGGCACCACCCGGCAGCGGTGCAGCTGTAGTTGTGCCGATTACAGGAGGGCCGGGCGGTGCTCCGCCCGGCGCGGCAGCTTCTGGAGGGGGCGCTCCGACTGGAGCTCCACCTCAATCAGCACCTCCGGGGTATCCGGCCCAGGGAGATCCCGCAGAGCCCGCTTCGGGGAGCAACGCCGGCGCTTATTTGGCGGCTGGCGCGGTGGCGGGGGCGGCTGTGGGCGCGGCGGCGACCCAGGTGAACCCCGCAGTTGGGGCCCCACCGACGATGGCGCCAGGTCCGGGCGCGCCTGGCGACCCCTACGACCCGTACTACGACGATGGTTACGGCGACGACGACCGCAAGGTCTGGCTCTGGGT
>JBPCTU010000159.1:0-14695 GCA_051011515.1 Acidimicrobiales bacterium | reverse complement strand
GTCTGATCCAAGGCATACAGGCCACCCTCTTCGCTCAGCAGATGGCCGCCCAGCAGCAACTGGCGAACATGCGCGGCCAGATCACCTCCGGCCCCACAGGGACCCCCGTACCCGGGCAACCTCGTCCGGGTCCGGACAATCCTGAAAGCCGCCCGGGCACCTACCTCTGAGCGCGTCCCTCTAGGAACGCCCCGCTAGGAGCTTCCCTCTGAGTACCTCGCACGGTTCGAGAACGTCGCATTGTTGGGAGTTTGTCCGGGCAGAATCGACGTGCGTCGAGGCGATTTGGGCAGTGCAGGTTGCGGGCACCTCGGCCGGGCGCTAAGAATGGGAATCACACTCTTGTAGTTTGTCCACACCCTGTGGACAGCTATCTGTGGACAGCATTCTGTGAGCAGCAATCTGAGCAGCAATCTGAGCAGCAACCTGGATAACTCAGCGGAGTTCGGGTTCGGGTAGTTCGTTGGCCTCGTCTTTTTCTCATCTGCACACCCATACCGAGTACTCGATGCTCGACGGTGCGTCGCGCCTCGACGACTTGGTGGCAGCGGCGGCGCGCGATGGCCAGCCCGCTTTGGGCATGACCGACCACGGCAACATGTACGGCACGCTCGATTTCTACAAGGCGTGCCGGGCTCAAGGTGTCAAACCCATCATCGGCACCGAGGCCTACATGGCCCACGACTCCCGCCACGAGCGGCCCAGTCGTCGGGGCCGTGTCGACGATTCCGGTGGCGAGACCGATGGCGGTAAGAAGCTCTACTACCACCTGATTCTGCTGGCCGAGAACAACGTTGGTTACAAGAATCTGATCCAGATCGCCAGCCGAGCGTTCATGGAGGGTTATTACTACAAACCCCGTTGTGACTGGGAGGTTCTGGACGATCACAGCGAAGGTGTGATCGCGACCACCGGGTGCCTCGGCGGGCACGTGTTGCAGGCGTTGATGAACGGCGACGAGAAGGGCGCCTACGAGAAGGCCGGCCGGCTCCAGGACATCTTTGGCCGCGACAACCTGTTCGTGGAACTTCAGGACCACGGCATCCCCGAACAGCGACGTACCAACCCGATGCTCATCGACATCGCCCGTCGGCTCGGGGCGCCGCTGCTGGCCACGAACGACAGTCACTACACCGACCAGCACGACCACGAGGCGCACGACGCTCTTCTCTGCGTCCAGACCGGCTCGCTCATGAGTGATCCGGATCGGTTCAAGTTCTCCGGCGATCAGCACTATCTCAAGAGCGCTCGCGAGATGCGGGAACTGTTCCGCGACGTTGAGGTGGCGTGTGACAACTCGCTCTGGATAGCCGAACGTTGCGATGTCGAAATCGAGTTCGGCAATCCGCTGTTGCCCCGGTTCCCCCTGCCTGATGGTTTCAACAACGATGACGACTATCTGCGACATCTCACGCTCGAGGGAGCGAAGAAGAGGTGGGGTTCGACGCTGCCTGACGAGGTTGCGGACCGGCTCACCTATGAGCTGAAGGTCATCTCCGACATGGGGTTCTCGTCGTACTTCATCATCACCTGGGACCTGATCAGGCACGCCCGCGACAACGGCATCCGCGTGGGGCCCGGGCGAGGCTCAGCGGCCGGGTGTGCGGTCGCGTACAGCTTGTGGATCACCGACCTGGATCCAATCAAGTACGACTTGCTGTTCGAACGCTTCCTCAATCCGTCACGAATCTCGATGCCGGACATCGACATGGATTTCGACTCGAGATATCGCGACGAGATGATTCGATATGCCGCCGAGTTGTATGGCCGCGATCATGTCGCTCAGATCGTGACGTTCAGTCAGATCAAGGCGCGAGCTGCCGTGCGGGATGCATCACGGGTGCTGGGTTATCCGTACGCATTGGGCGATCGGATCGCGAAGGCCATGCCACCCCTCGTTATGGGTCGCGACACGCCTCTTTATGCCTGCCTCGAGGAGCACCCGAAGTTCGAGTCGGGCTACAAGATGGCCGCCGAGCTCCGAGACATGGTCGCCTCGGACGCCGATGTCAAGCGGGTCGTCGATGTGGCCACCGGGCTCGAGGGCTTGCGCCGCCAGGACGGCATCCACGCCGCAGCGGTGGTGATCACCAAGGACGCACTGACCGACTACTTGCCTATCCAACGCAAGCCCGAGGCGGGCAAACCCCTCGAGGAAGCACCCGTAGTCACCCAGTACGAGATGCACGGGGTCGAAGAACTCGGGCTCTTGAAGATGGACTTTCTGGGTTTGCGGAATCTTGATGTCATTGACGACACCCTCGAGCTGATTCGCGACACCGAGGGTTCCGACATCGACATCGACGCTGTCGACCTCGAAGACACCAAGACGTTCGAACTCCTGGCTGCCGGCAACAGCATCGGGGTGTTCCAGCTCGAGTCGCCACCCATGAGAAACCTCATGCGTTCGCTGGCGCCCAATTCGTTCGAGGACGTCGCAGCCCTCGTTGCGCTGTATCGGCCGGGCCCGATGGCGGCCAACATGCACAACGACTATGCCGATCGGAAGAACGGTCGCCAACCGGTCACCTACATCCACCCCGATGCTGAGGAACTCCTGGCCGACACATACGGCCTGATGATCTATCAGGAAAGTGTCATGCGGGTCGCCCAGAAGTTTGCCGGGTACTCGCTGGCCGAAGCGGATTCACTTCGCAAGGCCATGGGGAAGAAGATCCGCGAGGCGATGGAGGAGGAACGCGCCCGATTTGTTGATGGCGTGGTCGCCACCGGATACGAGCGGGCGCTGGGCGTCGAACTGTTCGACATCATCGCTCAATTCGCCGACTACGCGTTCAACAAGAGCCATAGCTACGGGTACGGCTTCATCGCGTATCAGATCGCCTATCTCAAGGCTCATTACCCCACGCAATACCTTGCGGCGCTGCTGACCAGCGTCAAGGGCAGTCTCGAGAAGGCAGCCGTTTATCTGAACGAGTGTCGGGTAATGGGGATCGACGTGGTTGTCCCCGACATCAACCGGGCTCGGTCGGAATTCTGGCCCCATCCCGATACAACCGACTCCGATCAACTCGGCACGATCGTGTTCGGTCTCTCCGCGGTGCGGAACGTCGGTGAGGGTCTGGTCGAGCTGCTCCTGGTGGCCCGAGAGCAAGGCGGGCCGTTCGTGGACTTCTACGACTTCTGTGAACGAGTCGACACCCAGGTCCTCAACAAGCGCACAGTCGAGGCGTTGATCAAGGGTGGAGCCTTCGACTCGTTGGATCATCCGCGCCAGGGACTGTTGATGGTCTTCGAGTCGATCATCGATCAGACAGTTGCCCGGCGACGCGAACGCGACATGGGCGTGATGACGTTGTTCGGCGATGCCGGTGGCGGGGAGGTGTTCGACGAGAAGATCTCGATCCCTGAGACCGAGTTCGAAAAATCTCGTCGGCTCGCCTACGAAAAAGAGATGCTCGGCCTCTACATATCCGACCACCCGTTGTTGGGTCTCGAAGGCCATCTCCGAAGGCGCACAGATGCGACCATTGCCGATGCCGAGACTGTCGAAGATGGTGCGGTGCACAACATTGGGGGAGTCATCACGGCACTTCAGAAGAAGTGGACGCGAAAGGGCGACCTGATGGCGGTGTTCAACCTCGAGGACCTGCAAGGGTCTATCGAGGTCATGGTGTTCCCCAAGCTGATGCAGGAAGTAGGGCATCTGCTCGAGGACGATCGAGTTGTCCTGTTGAAAGCACGGTTCGACAAACGCGAGGACACACCGAAACTCATATGTATCGACGTCGAACACTTCGAGAGCGGAGAGGCCCAGATCTCACCTCCAGTGCGCGTCCAGGTGTCGGCTACGGGCCTTGGCTTGGACACAGTCACGCAGCTGAAGGCATTGCTGGCCGACCACCCGGGCGAGTCCGAAGTGTTCATACATCTCGGTACATCGAAGGTCATGAGGCTCCCAGACGAGTTCTGCGTCGATATTCGGAACGGCCTGGTTGCCGAGTTGCGTGTGCTCCTGGGGCCGGACTCGGTACAGGCGTGACGTGTCTCGACCTCCCGCGTGGTCGTGATTCCCGTACCAGTTCGACTTGACAAGGGCCTAGCGGGCCGCGCGACGAGGGTCGTAGAACTCGCGATCATGCCCAACTCTCTCACCAGCCCAGATGGGCGCCATTTCGGTTCGAGTTGCACGAACGCCGAGGCGCGACTGGACTTACTGACTGAACGTCTGGAGTAAGCGGGGGCTAGCGGGTTCATGGCTATCGAGGTTGAGACCAAGGACTGCACAGCCGTCACCGATAGTGAGTTGGACGAGATGGCCGAGTTGAGCTCGGAATCGCGTCACTCCTTCTCGGTGGGGTTGTTGTCCAAGCAGACCGAAGAATGGGTCTTGTTGACAACTGCGAAAGAGAACGGGCGCCTCAAGGGATATGTCTTCAGCACTCTCGAACGGATCGGCGGCACACCGAGTGTGCTCATGGCCGTTGGAGCGGTGGTCAAGAACAGCAAACGCAACACGGTCATGCGCGCACTGATGAACGAGATGTTTCACCGCGCATTGATGGCCTTCCCGGATGAGGATGTCCTCATCGGCACTCGGTTCGACGAACCTTCGGGGTTCGAGCTGTTTGCCAACCTCGACGACATCATCCCAAGGCCCGATCACCGGGCATCCGGCGAGGAACGTGCGTGGGGTCGGCGCCTCGTCAAGCGTTTTGGCATCGGAGCGGCCAGGTACGACGATCGGAATTTCGTTGTATCGGGCGACTGCGACCAGCCCGTCCTGTTCGATCATGAGTCTTTGAAGGCTGATCGAATCGATTCAGCGATCCGTGGCTTCTTCGACGATGTTGACGAAACCGACCGCGACTACATCGTCGCCTTCGCGTGGGCGATGGCCGACAATCTCGAGAAGCTCGGTACCTGATCGACGAGACTTCTACGTCGGTTCGCTCCACGGCCGTCTTCGAATTGGCGCGGTCGCGCCGCATGACTCGGAGTTTCGCCGACGATCCCGTCGATACCGCAGTGGTGGATGCGCTGCTCTACGCGGCCTCACGAGCGCCGTCGGCCGGCAAGACTCAGGCCGTCGAGTTCCTCGTGTTGGAGGGGCCCGAAGCGACCTCCGAGTATTGGGATCTGACCCTTCCACCCCAGTCTCGCAACACTTTCGCTTGGCCCGACCTGCTGGCCGCCCCGGTTCTTGTTGTTGTCTACGTTGACCCGGGTGCGTACCCGAGGCGATACTCCGAGGCTGACAAGGCCGGCACAGGACTAGGCGGTTCTGTCGAGGACTGGTCGACGCCGTACTGGTGGGTGGACGGAGGGATGTCGGCGATGACTGTCCTGCTCGGAGCAGAGGAGATCGGTCTCGGAGCATTGTTCTTCGGGCAGTTCGACCACGAGGCGAGCGTCAAGGAACACTTCGGCGTCCCCGGTGACTGCCGGGCAATCGGCACAATCGCGTTGGGACGGCCGAAGGGCGAGACCAAGAAGGGGAGATCAGCGGATCGGCCAACGAGAAGCCTCCCAGAGATCGTCCACCGAGGACGCTGGGGACACGCGGGTGCCCCATGAGTAGCGGCGGTCGGTTGGACCCAGGCGCCCTTGCCTACGAGACCGTTGCGGAACGTTACGAGTCCGGCCGTCCGGGGTACCAACCACACTTGGTAGAGCGGGTGCGGGAGCTCTTCATCGAGGGCGGCGCTGAGGTTGTGGTCGATCTCGCGGCCGGGACGGGCAAGTTCACCCGAGCGCTGGCGACCGCCGATGCACTGGTGATTGCGATCGAGCCGGTATCGGCCATGGCCAGACAGCTGATGTCGGTCGTCGACGGAGTTCAAGCCGTTCGCGGTCTGGCCGGGGGTATCCCATTGGCTGACGGATCAGTCGGGAGCATTTCCGTCGCGCAGGCGTTTCAGTGGTTCGACCAGGGTGACGTCGTCGAGATCGCCAGGGTCTTGTGTCCCGAAGGCGTCCTTGCGCTCGTCCGGAACAATCGTCAGGACACTGGCGATTGGCAGGTGTTGTCCGATGTGCTCGACCCCTATCGCACTAGCAGCGCGAGACGGGTTGATGCCATTGGTTGGTTGGAAGAAAGTGGCGATTTTTCGGACGTGACTGTCGAGAAGTGGCACTGGACTCGAACTCTCACCCGAGCGCAGCTGCACGACCACATCGCGTCGCTCAGTTGGATTGCGCTGCTGGGATCCGACGATTCCGATCGTTTGCATCAACGGATCGACGACCTGTTCGGATCACGCGAACGGCATCGGCTCGACTATGTGTCCGAGCTCGTCTGGGCGCGCAGGCTGTAGGAGCAGTGCTCTCTCTGGCCGTCGGCCTTCAGACTGTCGGGGTCAAACTGCGAACCCTGGACCAGAGCGCCCACAGCAACAGGCCGATAGCTGCCGAAGCGATGAGCATCAACACTCCAAGTGCCGACAGCTCGGTGAGACTGCCTTCGCTCCATTGATTGAAGATGAGTACCGAGAAGACCTCGGTACCCGGGGAATAGAGCAGGATCGAACTCGACAGCTCCCTGATGCTCAGAACGAAGACATACAGCCAACCGGCGGCCAGCCCGGGCAGCATCAGTGGGAGATCGATGCGCCTGAACGTCTGCCACCAGGAGGCACCACTGATGGCCGCCGCTTCGTCCAGTTCGTCGCCGATCTGGTGGAAAGAAGCACTTGCGTAGCGCATTCCATAGGGCAGGTATTTGGTCAGGTAGGCGATGAAGAGGATCCAGAGGGTTCCATAAATGGGGATTGGGCTGCGGAGGTAGACCACGAGGATCGCAAGCCCCAGAACAAGCCCGGGGATGACCAGTGGGGTGGTCGCGGCAGTGTCCAACAACCAGGACCCGCGGGAACGCCTCTTCACGGTCAGCCAGGCGATGAGAACGGTCAACACGGTGATGGCAGTCGCCGCACCGACGCCCAAGAGCAGAGAATTCCGCACGGCCCGGCCTGCGGCTGGCTGCTCGAACGCGTCTCGGTAGTTGTCGAGGGTCATATCGCCGAACCCGGCCATGGAAGGGGTCCGGTAGAAGGGTTGGGTCGAGACCCAAACGAGAATCCCTACTGGCAGAACGACGGTGACAAATGCGAACAGCCCCACGAGGGTCGTGCTTGTCCAGCGCCATCGACCCAACGGCAGCTGACGAGCTTGGGTACGCATACCCCTCAATGTCTGATAGTCGGCTCCGCGAGCTCCGAGGCGACCGTAGAACCATGCTCCCAGTCCAACTATTGCCAGGAGTGACAACGAAAGAGCTCCCGCTTCGTCGAGCCGCGGAGGAAATGTGCGCAACGCACTCCAGATCCGACTGGTCACAACCCACTCACCGGCTGGGATACCGATGATGGCCGGTACCTCGAATGACTCGATGGCGCGGATCGCAGTTATGACCGCGGCTCCGGCCACGGCGGGCATGACCGACGGAATGCTGATCCGGCGAGCGATTGTTGCGATGCCGGCGCCCGACACCATCGCCGCCTCTTCTCCAGCGGCATCACCAGAGCGGAATGCGGCAAAGAGCAGCAGGAACACCAGTGGGGTCAGATGCAGCCCCTCGACGAGGATCATGCCGTGAAGCGTGAAGATGTCGAAGACGGGATCTCCCGGCAGCACTTCGAGCCACGAGTTGATTGCTCCCGTCCGGGGGCTGAGAAGGAACACCCACGCAACCGCGTTGAGAATTCCTGGAAGAACCACCGGCAAGATGACGAGAACCGCGAGCAGGTGCCGGCCGGGCATGTCGGTTCGAGCAGTTAGAAACGCCAGCGTCGTGCCAAACAAGAGGGCCAGGGCCGAAGCACCAAACGCGAAGAACGCCGAATTGGTGACGAGGCTCCCGAGCCCCGCAGCCTCGTACGCGCCCACGAAGCCGTCGAGGCTGAGCGAGCCCTCGTCGATGAACGTTTCCCAGATCAGGTAGATCAGGGGGACAGAGACGAGGTAGAGAACGATAACCGTCGCGGTGCCGAGCAGGATGCGCTCGGGCTTCCAGCGTCGCATCAGTTACCTCGGATGATCTCCTCGTACAACCCTTCCCATTTCTCGCGTTCGAGATTGAGCTGCTCGACGTCGATGGTCAAGATGTCGAGTTCCTGATCGACACCGCCCGCGACGGTCACGTTGGCAGGGGTACGGAATACGCTCGCAAGCAGGTCCTGACCCTGCGATGAGAGCATGAAGTCGACGAAAAGAAGTGCGGTCGCCGGCGCTGGCGTGTCGTGGCGAATGCCGATGCCCGTTTCTCGTAGAACCAGGGGCTCGACGGCCGGTTCCCAGGCGATTGGTGAGCCGTTGTTCGCGAATCGGTCGATTCCATGCTGATACGCGGATGTGACCACATCGAACTCACCGGCACCGAGTAGTTCGGCGAGGGTGGTGTGGCCATCGATGACTCGGCCGTGGTCCACGGCAACTCGGAATAGCTCGATGGCCTCTTCTTCGGTGTATCCGAGGCGGTCGACGAAGTATTCCTGCACCAGGGTGGCGAACCAGTCGAAGTCGCCGGCTTCCAGCGCGACGGCATCGGGGTAACCCGTCAGCACCTGTTCCCAACTCGTGGGCCGTGCTTCTTCGGACAACAGGTCGGTGTTCCAAGCGGCAAGAAACACGTTGAGGTAGACGCCGGACCAGTTCGGATTGACCGTGGATGGGACGATCTCATCGGTGTACGGCGTGTCGAGTCGGTGAAGTATCTCCTCGGCGTCGATGATGATCATCTCGGGGGAGCTCACCATCAGTACGTCGAAACCGAGTTGATCGGCCGCGTTCTCCTCGAGGACACGTTGGAGAAGCTCGCCACCTCGAGCTCTGAAGACCTCAACGTCGATGCCGGTCTCTTCGGTGAAGCCTTGCGCGTAGACCGCAGTGTCATCGAGGTTCACGATTGTGTACAGCTGGAGGTTCTCGTCTTCGGCCTCCGCCAGTTCGAGCAGGCGAGCTCGACGTTCGTCCAGGTCCAACCCCTCGAGCTCGGAGTAGACGGCATCGAGGGCGGATTCGCCTGAGCCCGAGCTTGGCTCGGAGTCGTCGGAGCCACAGCTGGCGGCGAGGATCGCGACCGACAGGCTGACAGCGACAATGCGCCCCACGGTTCGCGTAAGGCTGGTGTTCAAACTACGCATCTTCGCGAGAACTCCGTTCGGCATTTGATGAGGGGTTTGACTTCGGGGCATTCATACCATCGGACCGGCCGGCCACATGCTGAGACGCCGAACCAACTGATCGACAACAGCCTGCGCCACAGTAAGGTCCACCCACGTCGGGTCGATCGTGACCCTTCCCTGGAGCCGGCCGTCAGCCTCCCACCCGCGAGCGTCGAAGCTGGAGTCGGCTTGCTGGGTCGACTGGCGTCGTCGGGCAGCCGTGTGCCCGAAGTCGATCTCGTCGTCGCTTGCAGGTGCGAAGTTGATCGTGACGTCCGCGAAAGGTGTCCGACCGGGGCGCCTGGCCGGGTTGAGATCGCCAACAATTGCGTCGAACGGGACATCGCGATGATCCAGTAATCCCAACATCGCATCGCGTTCTGCTCTCACGGCCGAGCTGCAGCTGTCAGGCAGGTCCTTGGCCGTGGGGAGAGGGTAGAGAGACGTAAAGCAGCCCACCATCCTGGTGACCTCAGGCCGTTCCCGTCCTGACATCACGATGGACACATTCGGGCGCCTCGTGCCGGTGACGTCAGCCAGGGCTGCTTTCAGGCAGGCGGTGATCACGACGAAGGGGGTCGTCCCCTCTTGTTTGGCGAGGGCACCAATCGCCGCGGTGTCTTCTTCATCGACCTCCCAGGTGATTTCGGGCGCAGGCGGCGCGGACTCCCGCCGAGTTGGCCGAAATAGCCCCTCGAATTCATCGGGGGGAGGATCAAGGAGTCTTCTCCAGTGTTGCGAAGCCTTCTCGGTCGTCTCTTCCAACTGGTCGCGTTGCCAGGTGGCGAAGTCGACGTAGCGGACAGTCAGCGGTTCGAGCTGCTCGCTCGAGCCACGCGCAATTCGGTACAACGTCGCGAGATCCTCCAGGAGGATCGAGCTCGACGTTCGATCAGATACGACGTGGTGGGTCGTGACGATGAGGGACGATCGGAGGTCGCCAGAACACACACAGGCCCGGATTGGGAACTCGCGCGAGAGGTCGAACGGCTGCGTGCGATGTTCAGTGACGACCCGATCCACGGTCTTAGCCAGGTCGGCCTCGTTCGTCGCGACCAAGTCGAGTTCCTCGAATCGGTCCTCGACGACCGTCTGTCTAGGGTCAGCCAGGCCGTCGAACTGGTATCGAGTTCGGAGCACGTCATGGTGCTCCACTAGATCGATGAACGCTTGCCTCAATGCGGTGACATCCAACGTGCCCGCGATGTCGAGCACCTTTGGCATGTTGAACTTGGCCTTGTTGCTCATCTGCTCGTTGAGCCAGATCGATTGCTGTTGATGTGTGAGCGGGAAGGTGTCGCCAACAGCGCGCCGGATAGGCGAGACAGAGTCCGCAGTGCTGGCCGTATCGACGGCCTCGGCCATGCTCGCCACAGTGGCGTGATCGAGTAGCCCCCTCAGAGGCAACTCTGTTCTGAACTTGCCGGCGACGAGGGCGACGACGCGCATCGCTGCCAAGGATTCCCCACCGAGATCAGAGAAACGATCGAGCACCCCGACCTCGGAGAGGTCCAGTGCTCCTGCCCAGATCTCGGCAATCTGGAGTTCAGTTTGAGTGCGTGGTTTGGTGAACGGCGCCTGCGTTGTGACTCTTGGGGCCGACAACTCTGGGAGTGCGGCTGCGTCCACCTTGCCATTGTGTGTCAACGGCAGCGCCTCGAGCTCGACAAAGATCGACGGGATCTTGTGCTCGGGAAGTGATTCGGATAGTTGGGTGCGCAGCGATGCCAGATCGAAGTCGTCTCGGGCCGGGACGACGTACGCGACCAGCCGATCGGGCCGGCCTGGATCGGGTTTGATGTGGGCATCGCGCACGACCTCCAACGAGCGGACGTGAGCGCCGACTTCGTTCAGCTCGACCCGGTAGCCCCGCACCTTCACGCGATCATCGCGTCTGCCGACGAAGACGAGACGCCCTTCGGTGTCGCGGCGAACGTAGTCACCCGTCCAATATCGCCTGATCCCAGGTCGAGCAGGATCGGCGTCGACAACCTTTGACGTCATTTCTGGCTTCTTCCAATATCCCTCGGTGATCAGCGGTGATGACACCACCAACTGCCCCTCTTCGCCGTCGGCTACCGATGCACCCGATTCGTCGAGGAGTTCTACCTTGCATCCGGGGATCTCGTATCCGAACGGGACGACCTCTTCATCGCCGAGTGTCTCGTTGTGGTCCAACACGAAACGGGCCACTAGCGACGTCTCAGTGGAGCCGAATTGGCTGTAGATGAGTGTCGACTCGTTGATGTGCTGGCGAATGGTTCTCACATCGCTGCCGTACATCCGGCCGGCTGGGAGCACCGCTCGCAGGGACGCGAACCTGCGGCTCGGATCGGTTATGGCAAGTAACTGACGTAGAAGCGCAACCGGGACGTGGAACCATGTCACGGCTTCGTCGTCGAGCCAGTCTCCGAGACCGGTCACTCCTGCCGAGGCCAACGGGTACATGTTGACCAGGCCCCCGTTGAGCAGACCGGTCCAGAGGTCGTTCTGGGATGAACCGAAGGAGCAGGAGTTGAGCAGTGACAACACGTCTCCGGGCCCCAATGGGAGTTGTTGGTTCTCGAAACACGCCCGGCGCAATATGCCGGCTTGGAGCCGCAGCGCACCTTTCGGTTCACCGGTAGAGCCGGATGTGTAGAAGATCCCGGAGCTGGCATGAGGAGGGGCATCGATGTAGTCGGGCGCGTCGCCAATATCCTCGGTCAGCAGTGTCGGCGTGACACCGAGTGAGAGCTGCTGGGCGAGCGAGATTCGCCGGGCACTGGCCAAGATGGTTGTTGCATCGGCATCATCGAGAACTTGCAGTATCCGCGAGGCAGGAGTGGTGGGGTCGATCACCGTCGGTGGCCGCCCAGCTCTCACCGCACCCAGAATCGAGCTGACCAGTTGCACCTCGTGATCGATCAGGATCGCGACCGGTTCACCTATCGAACCGCTGGCGCTCAAGGCTGCGGCGATCCCCTGACTGAGGTCATCGAGGTCGGAGTAGGACAGACTTGCTTCCTGATCCCGGACCGCAGGCTGGTCCGGGAGTGCTTCGGCGACCGCGGCGAAGCGCGTTGCGATTCCGGCTTCGAACGCGGTTGTGTCCTCGGGCCAAGGCACGGCCGTTCGCGTCGCGGCGTCGCGAGTGTTCAACTAGGACTCTTTCCGCGGCAACCGTGCCGACGGTCGGAACCAATGGCGATCGGGTGGACTATACGTATGGGGGCGAAACCCGTACAAGAGCAGCTCCTTCACACAATCGTGGCGCCGGCGGCGCGAACGCCGCGCTGTTGCACCCCAACAAGAATCGACCAAAGATGAGTGCCAATGAGAGGTTGAATCCTGCGCTGCCTCTCGAAGTGACCGGCCTGACCAAACGTTACGGCTCCAGCGACGGCGGTGTCACCGCGGTCGACGACATCGACCTCGCGCTGGAACCAGGCGCTTTTTATTCATTGCTCGGCCCGTCGGGCTGCGGCAAGACGACGACATTGAGGTGCGTGGCGGGGCTCGAGACTCCCGAGAGCGGTGAGATCCGCATTGGTGGGGTTGTGGTGACCGATGCAGAGAAAGTTGTTGCGCCGAAGGATCGACAGCTCGGGATGGTCTTTCAGGGGTATGGGATCTGGCCGCATCTGAACGTGTTCAAGAACGTCTCCTTTCCTCTCGAGGTTGAACGGCCCCGGCTTTCGAAGCGGGAGGTGCGGGATCGCGTGGAGGAGGCGCTGTCGGTTGTACGCCTTAGCGGTCTCGAGCAGCGGCGGGCGACCCAGCTGTCCGGTGGTCAACAACAGCGGCTCGCCGTGGCCCGCGCCCTTGTCCGTCGCCCAACGCTGTTGCTGATGGATGAGCCCCTGTCGAATCTCGACGCCAGGTTGCGCGACGACATGAGGAACGAACTGGTCGAGCTCCAACGCAGGGTTGGTGTGACGACCCTGTATGTGACCCATGACCAGGCCGAAGCACTGGCGATGTCCACCGAGATCGCCGTGCTCTCGGACGGCAAGATTGTTCAGCGTGGCACGCCTCGGGAGATCTACCAACAGCCCAAAGCGCCGTTTGTGGCCGACTTCGTCGGCTCGATGAACCTGCTGGAGATGACGGTGGTTGGGCCTGCAGAGCTGCAAGGCTCATTGGGAAGTTTGGCGGTCGGCTCGCCCGGCTCTACCAAGGGCGACAAGGTGACGGTTGGAATCCGACCCGAAGACGTGATCGTTCGTGATCCGACCCCTTCCGATGCGAATACGTTCCTCATTGGGACTATTGAGTCCGTCGCGTTCCTGGGTGATGCTCAGCAGGTCCGTGTCAGAGTTGGGGGCGAGTCGATCGCGGTGCGCGTGTCGGGAAGGCGGCAGCTCGCGGCAGGTGATTCGGTCGCCTTGGAGCTACCCGAGGAGTTGGTGACGATCATCCCCCGATAGCGCTGATCAGTGGGCGTTGTGTGACCCGCCCACGGTGCCATGGGTTGGTGCGATCTCGTCTAGCCGCTGGGACAGTTCCTCGGGTGTGGTCGCGGGGGCGGCGCAGGCGTAGTTCCGGCAGACGTAGGCCTTTCCGCGTTCCTTGCCTGCCCAGAGTGCTGAGGTGTCGCCGTCCCCCCACGCAACGACGGTGTTTGGCAGGAAACGGACGCGCATGGCGTCGAGGAGGTCCTGGGGTTCTCCCGGAACGACCACCTCACTGAATCCCGAGTTGGCCATGTCGAACGCGGCCAGGAGATTTCCGAACGCCAGCGGATGTTCGGACGCGACTCCTGCAAGCAGCGTCAAGATTTCTGAAGCACGTTCGCGGTACTGATTGTTGCCGGTTAGAGCGGCGAGCCTGAGAAGCGCCACAGCAGAGGCGCTGTTTGCGGACGGCACAGCGTTGTCAGTGATGTCCTTGGGGCGACTAATCAGCTCGGCAGCGTCAACTCCCGTTGTGAACACGCCGCCGTTGCGGTTGTCCCAGAAGAGGTCCACTAGCTGGTCAGCGGTTTCAGTGGCCGTCACGAGCCAACGTGTATCGCCGGCGGCCTCCGCGAGGCGGGTGAAGCCGTCCACCAACGCGGCGAGGTCGGCCGCAAACGCTGGGACCGCAGCAGCGCCGTGGTCGGCGTCGGGCTGCCAAGACCTCAGCCACCTCCCGTCGGCACGGCGGAGGTTGGACTGCAGGAACTCAGCGTTCTTGATGGCGGCACCGAGCCACCGGTGGTTGCTGGTCGCCAGGGCCGCCTCTGCGAGGCTGCCCAACATCAGCCCGTTCCATTCGGCTAGCACCTTGTCGTCCAGGCCTGGCCTGATCCTCATCTCTCGGGCTTGAAAGAGGCGCTGTCGGCTCAGCTCGACGCTCGCTGGTCGCTGGAGATCACCTCTTGTGGGTCTCCAGAGAATGCTCAACCCGTCGAAGTTGCCACTTTCGTCAACGCCGTACCAGTTCAGGAACTCGGGTGCGTCGTCACCTAGAACCAGGTTGATCTGTTCCGGCGTCCAGGCGTAGAACTTGCCTTCTATCCCCTCCGAGTCGGCGTCTTCGGCCGAGTAGAAGCCACCCTTCGGGTCGCGCAGGTCTCTGAGCACGTACGTGATCACTTCGTCAACGAC
>JBPCTU010000158.1:0-4883 GCA_051011515.1 Acidimicrobiales bacterium | reverse complement strand
ATGGCGGCACCGATGGCGCGATGGACGGTGCAGCCGATGGCGGCACCGACAGCGGCGGCACCGACGGCGGCGGCACCGACGGCGGCGGCTCAGACCTCGACACGTAAGGAGCCCTGCACGGCGCTGCCGCGTAGGCTTCCGACATGGAAAGTGCCTCGGAGAGAATGTCGGCCACCGACCAACTCTTGTGGGTCGGCGATCGTGACCCTGACCTCCGAAGCACGGTCGTGTCAGTCGTCCTGCTCGACGGTGCACCCGAGTACGACGACATGGTCCAACGCTGTGACCACATGTCCCGTGCAGTTCTCAGGCTCCGGCAACGGGTCCGCTCCAACCTTGTCTCGATCGCTCCACCGCGCTGGGAACTGGACCCGGATTTCGAAGCGTCGCGACACGTCAACTGGATCGATGACGGCCAACAACGGAGCTTGCGCGAGGTACTCGACATCGCGGCCGCGAAGGCTCTGGAACCCTTCCCAACCGACCGCCCCCTTTGGGAGGTCACCGGGGTTTGCGGGCTGGCCGAAGGCCACTTCGCTCTGGTGCAGAAGGTCCATCACGCAGTAACCGATGGCATCAACGCGGTGAGAATCCAGCTCGAGTTGTTCGACTTCGAACCCGACGCGCCGCCCAAGGAGACCCCAGAGGTTCCGTACCACGTACCTCTCAGCCAGGTGGCACGCATGGGGGACGCCGTGAACTGGGATCTACGCCGGCGCGCCGAAGTCTTGGATGCCGGACGCCGAGGCGCGGAGACGGTTCGAACCAAACCCTTGACCGCGGCCTACAGCGCCGCCGAGACAGTGATGTCGTTGGCACGGGTGGGCCAGCTGAACAACGAGCCCCTCAGCGAGGTAATGACCGAACGAGACCTGACCCGCCACTTCGATCATCTGACGTTGTCGCTGACCGAGGCAAAGTCCGCGGGCAAGTCGGCCGGCACGAGGCTCAACGCGGTGTTCCTCGTCGGCTTGGCCGAGGGTCTGCGTAACTACCACCAGGTACACGGCGTCGACGCGACCCAACTGCGTCTCGGAATTCCGATCTCCACCCGAACAGACGACGACACGTCCAACGCTTTTACCGGCACGCGGTTTGTCATGCCCCTCGTGGGCGACACTCTGGAGAACCGCCTCCGCACCATGGAGCGGCTCGTGAAGAGCCACGCGGGTGAAGCTGCACTACAGGTGCTGCCTGCGCTGACGGCTCAGGTAACGCAGCTGCCGGCACCAGCCGCAGCCAAGCTGCTTCGCCGGGTGATGTCGGGGACCGACGTGCAGGCCAGCAACGTGCCCGGATCGCCTCTTCCGATGTACTTGTTGGGCCACAGGCTGCTTCACCAGTTCCCATTCGGGCCGACCACGATTTCTGCGATGAACATCACTCTGCTCAGCTACTGCGATCAGCTCGATATCGGCATAGCCACGAATGGTGCCGCCGTGCCCGACCCCGACGTGCTGGCGACTTGCCTGGCGGAGGGTTTCGAAACCGTCATCGCAGCAGGACGATCATGAAATTCGCGTCCCGACACCTCACAGTGGCGGGACGCTCGAGGTTCAAATGTCGCAGTCCGCGACGATGCTCATAACATCCATGGCGTGACCGCTACCGACGTCGTCGTCATCGGAGCCGGACCGGCCGGCTCGGCAGCCGCGATCGAGTTCGCGCGAGCGGGCCGAAAGGTGGCCTTGATCGACAAGGCGGCATTCCCGCGCGACAAGTGCTGCGGCGACGGACTGACGACCGAGGCTCTGCGCCAACTCGAGGAACTTGGGCTGGAATGGACCGATGTCGCCGGATGGAACGCGGTGAGCACCGTCCGTATTCGTAGCCCGAGGGGCCGGGAGGTAAGGCTCCCGCTGCCATCATCGGGACAGTTTGCAGCAGTCGCGCCGCGGCGCAATCTCGACGATCGTCTTGTCAGGACTGCTGTCGCTGCAGGAGCAACGCTTCACGAGGCCGAAACGTTTCTGGACATCGAAGCAACCAACGACCGGGTAGTCGTCACAACCGATAAGCGAACGCTCCAAACACGTTATGTCGTGGCAGCTGATGGCATGTGGTCCAACGTGCGACGCCAGCTCGGCCTCAACGTCGACGGTTACCGGGGCGAGTGGCACGCCTTCAGGCAGTACTTCTCGAAGGTGGGGCCAGGTGCTGAGGAATTGGTTGTCTGGTTCGACGAAGACCTGCTTCCCGGGTATGCCTGGTCCTTTCCACTACCTGGGCGTCGCGCCAATGTGGGCTTCGGGATCAAACGAGAGGGCCGTTTGAAGGTCGGCGACATGGGAAAGCTCTGGAACGACCTGCTCGATCGGCCTCACGTACGAGCGGTGCTCGGACCCGATGCCACACCAGAGGATCGTCATCGTGCTTGGCCCATACCGGCCCGCGTTGACCGACTCGATGCAACCGCACACCGAATCCTCTTTGTCGGCGACGCCGCGGCCGCGACTGACCCGATGACCGGAGAAGGTATTGCCCAAGCGCTGGGTTCGGGCCGATGGGCCGCGCAAGCGATACTCCAGGCCGGAGCGATGCGCCCACAGCTGGCCGCGGAGACCTACGAGACCATGTTGCGCCGGGCTCTCGTACCCGATCATCGCCTCGCCCGACAGCTCGCAGGAATTCTCGAATCGCCCCTAGGCGCTAGGGGGGCACTACGAGTCGCGGACCTCACGCCATGGACCCGCCGAAACTTCGCGCGGTGGATGTTCGAGGACTACCCGCGTGCTGCCGTACTGACGCCGCGACGGTGGCGCCGGGGTTTGTTCAGCGGTGGAGGTGCCTACGCCGATACGGCACCGACGGCTGATTTGGCCGATCCATTGCTGGTGTCGACGTCTTCCTGAGGAAGCCTCGTTCGCCAAGGGCACCCAACTCAGTCGAAGGCCGGTCGCGTGATCGGGGCTCCGTGGTGACCGATCATCTTCCAGCCATCGTCACCTCTCACGAACCAGTTGACGGCGCTCCCAACGGCGCTGCCCCCATCGAGGAGCATGTTCTCGACTGCGGTCACCCAACCCACATCACCCACTACCTGCACCTCTGCTTCGGTGATGATGAACTGCGGCACCTGTCCGCTCGAGAGGATCGCATCCCACGACGGCTCGATTGACGCCCACCCGCGCAACGTGGGCATCCCGGGATGGGTACAAACCACCCGGTCGCTCCGCTCCCAGACCGCCGCCATGTCCTCGAGACGGCCGCTCTCGAACACTCGATAGAAAGCACTGTTGGCAGCTTGGACTGCCGCAAGATCTCCGCCGGTGTCGTTCATCGCGGAATCGTACGCGTAGAGCTGACGCACACAATCGGGCGAGGCTGACCCCTGGCGTCCAAACGTGCCGGTATGGTCGCGATCGTGTCGGACATAGGAATATTGCGCCTCCCCAAGTGGGTCGACAAGATGGACGTGACCGTCGACCGAGCCTGGGAAAATCTCCGCGGCCGCCCGGGGTTGGATCGCGTGTTCTATCTCGCATCAGCCGCTGGCGACTTCAGTCTGATCTGGCACGCGTTCAACGTTGGTCGACTTCTGGCCAAACCCGAGGGGCGGGTGCGATTCGTACGCCTGGCATCGGCACTGGCGGTGGAGTCCCTCATCGTCAACCAGGTCATCAAACGAGCCTTCGACCGCGAACGTCCAGAACAGAACGTCGAGCGCCCTCACCATCTGCGTACCCCCAGCACGACGAGCTTTCCCAGCGGTCATGCGAGCTCAGCAGCCATGGCAACCTCCCTCATCGCCCAGAGGTCAGCGTTGGGACCTGCCGCTGGAATCGTCGGAGCCGTAGTGGCGACGAGTCGGCTTCACGTCCGCATCCATCACGCCTCCGATGTCGTCGCAGGTGCGGCCGTGGGCCTCGCCTTGGCGGCCGCGTGGAAACGACTCTGGCCCTTGGAGTAACGCCCAGATAGTGACGTTTGTCACTCGTCGCCGAAGTGGCGCCTGTGACGGATGTCGCTGGAGTAGCCTGTGAGCGCGCGGGCTGACAATCGTCAGTATTGGGAATCAAACATGAGCTTGTTGGGTATGTGTACCCATACGAGAACCCTTGGCATGGGCAAGTTCCGTTGCCCTCGCGAGCGCGCCTCGACGCGCTACGAGCTGTGCGTCGTGAGGCAGTGGGGCACCATTGGCCACCGGCGGGTTGTCCGAATGGGCGAGCTGACACGGTTTGTCGAGTGCCGGTCCTGTGGTTCGACATATGAGCCCACGGTGTTGGCTCAAGCAGGTGGCGCTCCGGTTGAAGACGTGGTCACGCGAGTTCTGCGTCGCACCGCAAGGGTCTTGTTGCCCTCAGCAGACGCGTTGACGCCGGCACAGCGCCGCGAGGCAGTGATCGTCCTGCAACGGTATGCCAACGTGCCGTATGGCTCGGCCGATCTTCGCCAAGATCTCGACTGCCCTGAGGGGACTGAAGTCGAGATCGAGTTGCGCGACCTAGGTGTTGCGCTCAACGATCGCGGCCGATCTACGGTGATCGACGCTGGGTTCCAACTCCTCGCCCGCAGCGGCACCGCTGACGCCCGGCGTCTCGAGTCGTTGGAGGACCTCGCCGAGACGTTGTCGATCTCGCCAGAATCGGTGAAGCAGGCCGCGACGCGGAACTCGGCTCCGGTCTTGGCCTTGTAACGATGTCCGGCCGGCGTGCTGCGCCGGCTCAGCCGTTAGGTCGAAAGCGCGGGTTCAACCGGGACGTTTACGCCGTCGTCGAGGTCGAGTAGCAGAAGTCGCAGATCGAGCAACATATCTGCCACCTGAGAGGCTGAAACCAGCTCTCTGCTTTGCAGGTCTGAGAGTCCACGGTCGACCAGGTCAAGCGCCTGGGTGAGCGTCGTCTCGGCAGTCTCGGTCATCTGCGCTCGCTTTCCTCGTG
>JBPCTU010000157.1:0-3312 GCA_051011515.1 Acidimicrobiales bacterium | reverse complement strand
GGAGTCCGTTGCGCAGGGCGTATCGAACGTGGGGTCGGGTGTGCTGCAAGGGATCCCCGTGTCCACCAGCCTCTCAGCGAGCTCACTGAACGACGAATCCGGTGCCAAATCACAACTCGCCTCGTTGATTACCGGCGCTCTGATCGTTCTCACCCTGCTGGTGCTTGCGCCGATCTTCTCCGAGCTACCGAATGCGGTGTTGGCGGCCTTGATCATCGACGCCGTGGTCTTCGGCATGATGGATGTCAAGGAAATGAAGCGGCTGCGCAGGGTGGCCAAGGTCGACTACGGGATCGCGATCGCTGCGATCCTGGCTGTGCTGACCGCGGGGGTCTTGGCCGGAGTAATAATCGGCGTGCTGTTGTCGTTGGGCTGGTTGGTCTACATCAGCTCCACGCCGAACATCCCTGTGCTGGGCAGGGAGCCCGGCACTCAGGTCTTCCACAGCGTCGAGAACTACCCCGACAGCGAGACGTACGAAGGCCTCCTGATAGTGCGTTTCGATGGCGGACTCTTCTTCTCGAGCTCCGATGCTCTAGGCGACCGACTGCGCGAACTGGTTCAGGAAGCAGACGCCGACTACGACACGATCGTGATCTCCTTCGAGGGCGTGGACTTCGTCGACTCCCAGGGGTCCTCGAAGCTCAAGGAGATCCTCCGGCTCGCCAGGACCTACGAGATCGAGATCCGGCTGGCAAGAGTCAAGCCCCCGGTCTTCGACCTACTCGACCGCGACGGCGTGATCGACGAGCTGGGTGACGGGCGCCTATTCGGCGACGTCTATCAGGCATGCGAGGGCAGGGACGCGCAGCGCTAGCCGCATCAGACCGCTACCCAGCGCTCGACCCAGACGCGTGCAGAGCGCCCTAGCGGCGACAGGCCTGGATAGGCGTAGGTGTGTCAAGTCCGTTGATGGTGACTGACGGACCGGTTGCCGACGATCAGAACGGCGACCGTCATCGCAACGAGGCTCGGCACGATCACTGCTGCCTGGCCGGTGTACTCCGCGATGAAGACAACACCCGTCACAGGCGCTCCGTACCCAACACCGAGCATGGTGGCCGCGCCGACGATGACGTACAGAGTCAGGTCTTCAATGCTCCCAGCATCTGCGAACAGGCGGCCGGTGACGGCGCCGATGGCCATCAGCGGGATGAAGAGTCCACCCACCCCGCCACCAACGATCGAAACGGCCGGCCCAGCTATCCGCAGCACCAGGATCAGCAACAACAGCCACACCCCGTGGCTTGGGTCCAGAACCCATTCGATGACGTTGTTTCCTGACGCAAGGGTTATGGACTCGTCACTAGCCCCCCGCCCGATTGCGTAGATCGCAGCCAACCCGCCGCCCGCAACGAGAGCTCGACCGTAGGGATGTCCCGCACTCGTGGCATTCTCGGCGGCGCCGATCAGAGCAACTACACCGAGAGCGATTACAGCTACCACGGCTCCAAGCAGAGCTGTTGCCGCGACTCGGCCGTAAGTCAGATCAACCGCCGGAAGCGGCAGCTCCGGCTCGAAGCCATCCACACTGGCCATTGTCAGAAAGCCCGTTGCCGATCCAAAGAGGGCCGGCAAGACCCTCTCGCTCGCCATTCTTCCCCGGTATGGCACTTCGAGTGCAAAGATTGCTGCAGCTGCAGGCGCCTTGAAGACCGCTGCTACACCTGCGGCGGCGCCAGCGACCAGCAGCATGTTTGCGCTGCCAGCCAACCTCGATGGCCAACGAAGTTTGAACCAAGTAGCGATCGCGGAACCCGAATAGACCGCTGGACCCTCCATTCCCAAGGGGGCCCCACTCGCAAGCGTTGTGAATGCGCCCAAGAGTCGACCCGGCGCGTGCCGAGGTTGGAGTGACGGCTCGTCAAGGTGGAAGTCCTGAACATAGACCTCAGTCGTAGCCGTGCCACCCCCGCTCGACACCTTGACGACGACAACTGTGAGCAACGCCCCCGCGACAACAACGACCGCCGGCACCCACACCGGCGCCTTGAAGACCTCCTTCAGGATGTCGTCGACCGCGTGTTCGATACCCAACACGATCAGGCCAGTGAGGACGCCGATCACTGACGCAGCGACGCCGATCGTCACGTAGAACTCGCGGGCCTCCTGAGCTGATCGAGCGGGAGTGTCAGTCACGGCGGGATGGTGGCGGTCTTACGGAGGCGTTGCGTACGTACCGATCGGTACGTCTGTTCACCCAACTGTCTACTGTCATTCAACCGATCCAGCCAATGCTGGCGGTCACAATGCCAAGTCGACATCGCGCCAGCGACATAGAACGCCGACCGACGCGTTGATTGCGTGAGGCGAGGCGACTTCAGCCACACTCGGTTTCTGTTGGCTCATCCCGGCATCTACTTTGCAAAGACAAGGCCAAGGATTCAGTCGAGGCCGACGACCAGATGACCGGGGAGCCACCATGACGAATGACGAGGCCAGCGGCGGACGTGCGGAGAACTGGGCTCTTGGCGGACTGTCGCTCGCGGCGGTGACACTTGGCCTCATCGCGTTTCCCCTTGGGTTCAACCTCGGTGCTTACGACGTGATCTTCTACGAGGACGTCATGAAGGTGGTCGTCGCGGCCATGGTCCTGTTTGCCGTCACCTTCTTCGCGTCAAATGGCCGACCGCTCCAGACCTGGTTGTTCCGCGTGGTCTTGGTTTCGCTACCGCTGTGGTTCGTTGCAGCGGCAGTGTTCGAGGGCTCAACGGGTGAGGCGATGGAGAAGACCGGGTACCAGCTCTGGCTTGCGGCCAGTCTCGTCATCTCGGTCCCGCTAACTCTGAAACTGATGGTCGACATGTTCACCCCGGAGGTGAGGAGATTGCGAAACCAGCGAGTCATGATCCTCGTAGCCGTTGTCTCGCTGGCAGGTGTCATCGGTTACATCGCAGGCCACCAACATGCGCGTCTGTTGACGTGCAACGATTTCGCGGTCGCGGGCTCATCCGAACCCGACGGTTGCGCCAGATGAGCCGTCTATTGTCTCGCCGATCGAGTCGGCTGGTCGTTGTGTATCCCCAGCCCTGTCGGTCACCGGGCTCCACGACTTTGTAGGCCCTGGGGTCCGGCTCACCGAAGGCTTTTAGCCATGTCACCCCAGATCTCATGCTGTCGATGGCCGAATTAGAGTCGGGTCCATTCCAAGTGAGGACTACGATCCGTCCAGGGACTACCCATGCCGAACCAGCGAGCCAGGGCCGCCATACCCAGAGCATTACGTTCGGTCGAGGCCGCTGCCGTTGCAGGCTTGGCATACAGCGCACTCACCCTCGTCGCCGGGGCGCTGCTGACGCGAGCACCCGAGCC
>JBPCTU010000156.1:0-2725 GCA_051011515.1 Acidimicrobiales bacterium | reverse complement strand
GTGGGGCTGTGGGACCGCCGACCGGCCTTGGGATGATGCTGGCCGCTCCAACCATCGCCAAGAATGGCACTGCGGACCAGATCGAGCGTTTCGTCAAGCCCATCCTCAACGGGCAACACGCGTGGTGTCAGCTCTTCAGCGAGCCCAACGCTGGTTCCGACCTTGCCAGCATCCAGACATCAGCGCTCGCCGATGGCGACGAATATCTCGTCAATGGACAGAAGGTTTGGACGTCGGGCGGCAAGATCGCCGACATGGGCATGCTCATTGCGCGGACAGATGCCTCGAAGCCCAAACATCGGGGCATTGCCTACTTCGCCTTCGACATGCTGCAGGATGGTGTCGACGTACGCCCGCTGACCGAGATGACCGGCCGAGCAATCTTCAACGAGGTCTTTATCGACGATGGTCGGGTGGCGGCGATGGACATGATCGGCGATGACGGAGACGGTTGGCGGGTTGCCAATGACACGCTGATGTTCGAGCGAATGTCACTCGGCGCCAATCCTGTACCCCTCACCAGCTGCGCCCCTGGCTCTGTCGCCCGCAATCTCGAACGACGGGTGGGAGATTTGCTCGATAGAGGCCGCTCAGGTGAGGATGGTGTGCCGTCACCGAACATGGCCTTGTGGCAGCGGTTGGTGGATCGGGCCAGGGAAACGGGCCGGCTCGATGACCCGTTGCTCCGTAGGAAGATTGTGGATTTCTGGATGCTGGCTGAAGTGAACCGACTCACCGCACATCGCGGTCGTTCGAAGGGTGCCTCACCGGCGACCCCCAACATCTCCAAACTGATGATGAGCGACCTCTTCCGAGCCGGACGCGAGCTGGGCGCATCTGTCTTGGGGGCGGATGCGATGTTGCACGAGAGCACCGGCCTCAATTCGCTCGTGCAGGAGTTGATGTTGTTCAGTCCCGGCCCTTCGATCTACGGCGGGACCGACCAAATCCAGCGGAACATCATCGGCGAGCGAGCGCTTGGTCTGCCTCGGGAACCAGGTCCTGAGAAGGACACACCCTTCAGCGAACTGCCGAAGAACTAGCCGAGCGCGTCGATCACCTCAGAGGGCGCCTGCACGAGCTCGATCAAGACACCTTCGCCGCCGAGTGGGAGTTCGTCGTTGCCCTTCGGATGGACGAACACGATGTCATGACCGGCAGCACCGGGTCGGATACCTCCCGGAGTGAACCTCATGCCCCGCTCCGTGAGCCATTCAACTGCTGCAGGAAGATCGTCAACCCAGAGGCCGATGTGGTTGAGCGCGGGTTCATGCACCCTCGGCCGCGCTTCAGGATCCAGCGGTTGCATCAGGTCGACCTCGACCGAGTGCACTCCCTCACCGAGGCGCAGGATGTCCTCCCGGACATTTTCGGACTCGCTGGTGTACTCGCCGACCTTGTCCACGCCGAGCGTGTCCACCCACAGCGCCGACAACTTCTCCAGATCCAGCCCACCGATCGCGACCTGCTGCAACCCAAGTACCCGAAAGGGGCGCGGAGGAGCTGTCACGCCTGGTCCCTCAACAAGTTGAGGACGTCGGCGGCAGCGTCGGGGACGTGAGTTCCCGGGCCGAAGATTGCCACCACACCCGCGTCTTTCAGCGGCTCGTAGTCCTTCGGGGGGATGACTCCACCGCACACGACCATGATGTCCGAGCCCTCGGCCTCCAGCGCGGCGATCAACTCGGGTACGAGTGTGAGGTGACCGGCAGCGTGACTGGAAACACCCACGACGTCCACATCCAGCTTCGACGCCTCCGCCGCTGCCTCAGCGGGCGTCTGGAACAGGGGCCCCACGGAGACATCGAATCCCATGTCGGCAAAGGCCGTGGCGATGACTCGACCTCCCCGATCGTGGCCGTCCTGGCCCATCTTCGCTACGAACATGTGCGGGTTCCGGCCACGCTCCGCCCCGAACGATTCGACCGCCTCGGTCAGCCGCGTGTATTCAGGGTCGTCGGCATAAGCAGCCGAGTAGACCCCAGACAGCAGCTTCGTCTGGGCCCGGTGGCGTTCGAATACCGCCTCCATGGCGTCGGAGATCTCGCCCACCGTCGCACGTGCCCGAGCGGCTTCGATGCAGGCTGCGAGGAGGTTGCCTTGGCCGATGGCGGTGTCCGTGACGGCTGAGAGCGCGGCTTCTGTGGCGCCGGCGTCGCGTTGCGAGCGGACCTCCTCCAGGCGACGCACCTGTTGTTGGCGGACTTCCGTATTGTCGATGTCGAGGACGTCCACATGGTCAGCGTCGTCCGCAACGTACTTGTTGACGCCGACGATCGTGTCCCAGCCGCGGTCGACGCGAACCTGGCGCAACGCTGCAGCCTCTTCGATTCGCAGCTTTGGCGTGCCCTCTGCGATGGCTTTGGTCATGCCACCCGCGGCTTCGACCTCGGCGAGGATTTCGCGTGCTCGATCGGCAAGATCCGCGGTGAGGGATTCGACGTAGTAACTCCCTGCCAACGGATCGACCGTTCTGGTGATTCCGGTCTCCTCGGCGAGGATCAGCTGTGTGTTGCGGGCGATCTTGGCCGAGAACTCCGTCGGAAGTCCGAGTGCCTCGTCGAAGCTATTGGTGTGCAGGCTTTGTGTGCCGCCGAGCACGCCGGCCATCGCCTCAACCGTGGTGCGCACGATGTTGTTGTAGGGGTCCTGCTCGGTCAGGGAGACGCCTGACGTCTGACAGTGTGTCCGCAGCATGGACGACTTGGCATTCTGCGGGTTGAAC
>JBPCTU010000155.1:0-3407 GCA_051011515.1 Acidimicrobiales bacterium | reverse complement strand
GCGTGATGTGATGAGCAAGGACTGGATGAACCTCTGGCACCCGGTTGCGGCAGCTAATGATCTGCCGTATCGCCACACCTTTCACGGGCAACTCCTTGGACGCGAGCTTGCCGTCTGGCGGGCGGACGACGGCTTCGTGAACGTCTGGGAGAATCGCTGTCTCCATCGTGGCGTCCGGTTGTCGATCGGAATCAACGACGGTCGCGAACTCAAGTGCCAGTACCACGGGTGGCGATACGCGAACCGCACCGCCGGCTGCACCTATATCCCAGCCCACCCGGCCGACGCTCCGGCGCAAACGATCTGCAACCGAACCTTCCCCGGCGTCGAACGTTACGGCTTGATCTGGTCGGGAGAGGATCCGCAAGGCGAGATCCCATCGTTCGGTCTCATGGACGGCCAAGCATTCGCGTTGCGAAGCCTGCCCGTCAACGCGCCAATGGAACTCGTCCTCCAACACCTCGAAGGCCTCGATTCCGCCGTCTTCTTCGTTCAGCCGGTGGACTCCAACCAGTCGATCGTCCGGCCGGTCTTGGACCAGACCCCACCCGAGGGGGATCACCTCGAGGTGCTTCGTCACCACAACCACGAACTGTCACGCCTCCGCGATGTAATCGAGGCCGACGCAGCAACCAAGCCAACACCGGAACCGATGGTCGCGACCATTGAACAGGTGTCGCTCACGCAGGTCGATCTGCCGTCGGCGCCGTCGGGGCGGATCGCCCCACTGCGAGTGCGTGTCGCCAGGAAGTGGCAGGCGGCCGAAGGTGTTGCGGGATTCGAGCTGGAGTCCATCGGCGACCCCTTGCCGACCCAACAACCAGGCGCCCACATCGATGTCCACCTGCCCAACGGATTGATTCGGCAGTACTCGCTCACCAACGGCCCCGGGGAAGGAACCAATTACCGCATCGGCGTGAAGTTGGAACCCGAATCGCGCGGCGGCTCGAGCTGCCTCCACGAAACCGTCCGTGAGGACGACGTACTGGCGATCTCCGAACCCCGCAACAACTTCCCGCTTCGACGAGATTCGCTCAGAACCATCTTGATAGCCGGTGGTATTGGCATCACCCCACTGCTGGCGATGGCCCAGGCGCTCGACAACGATGGCCTCAACTACGAGCTCCACTACTTTGCGCAATCAGAGGACCACCTGGCGTTCGGCAAGGTACTCGAGCAACTCGGCGCTTCGGTCGTGCCCCATCTCGGCCTGTCGCCGGCAGAGACCGGAGAGAAACTCGGTCAGCTCCTCGAGACATACGAGCCGGCTAGCCACGTATACGTTTGCGGGCCGGGACCGATGCTGGAGGCAACCCGACAAACCGCCGCTGAGGCCGGCTGGCCCGATTACGCCGTTCATTTCGAGTACTTCAAGAACACCAACGAGATCGACGACTCGTCGAGCTTCGAGATCAGCCTGGCTCGATCGGCTCTCACCCTCACTGTGTCCAGTGGCAAGACGATCCTCGAGGTCCTCCGCGACAACGGCGTACCCATGCCGTCATCGTGTGAACAAGGGGCCTGCGGCACCTGTGAGATAGCGGTGCTCGACGGCGAACCCGACCACCAGGACGTGTACCTGAACGACTCCGAGAAACAAGCCGGCGACCGGATCATGACGTGCGTGTCCCGAGCGACGTCCGACCAGCTCGTTCTGGACGTGTAGGAGCTGAAGATGATCAAGCTCTACGACTACATACTCTCGGTCAACTGCTACAAGCAACGGCTGATGATGAACATCCTCGACGTCGAATACGAGTCGATCCCGATCGACTTCTACCCCGGCTGGGAACACAAGGGCGAGGAGTTCAAGAAGATCAACCCGCTGGGCCACATACCGGTGATCGATGACGACGGATTCATGATGCGCGACGCTCACGCGATCCTCGTCTACCTGGCTGCGAAGTACGACCCGACGGGGTTGTGGTATCCGACCAGCAACCCTGAGTTGATAGGCGAGACGGCACAGTGGATGCTCTTCGCCGAAGGCACAACCAACACTGCCTCTGCCGCCCGCTTGCACGTAAATCTCGGCTACGACTTCGATCTCGAGGAGTGCCAGGCCGGTGCCCACCGCCTCTTCCGCGTCCTCGATGAACACATGTGGTTTCGCGAACGCGAAGACCTCGACTGGGTGTGTTCGGGCGAACATCCCACCATTGCCGACATTGCGATCTTCCCCGACGTGGTCTTGTCCGAGGAAGGTGGCATCTCGAGGCTCGACTATCCGGCGCTGCGACGCTGGACTGATCGGGTGAAACGCATCCCCGGCTTCGAGGTCATGCCCGGCATCTTCCCCGCCGGCAGTGCCAGCTAACCTCGTCACGCCTCAGGGGGAGACGACTAATGCGCCCAATCGAAGACATGTCCGTGCTGATCACCGGCGGTGGGTCCGGCATCGGCGAGGGTGCCGCTGAGCACTTCGTCCGCCGTGGCGCCCTCGTCACCATTACCGGCCGGCGTGCCGATCGACTACGCGAGGTATCGGATCGACTTGGCGAACGTTGTCGAGTCGTTGTGGGCGATGTCACCGATGCCGACGACCGCGACGAGATGGTGTCGGCCGCCGTAGAGCATGGGACCGGTCTCGACGCCCTGCTGTCCAACGCCGGAAGGATGTACCGGTCGTCGGTTACCGAGCTCGACGAGGAACAGCTGGTTGACGTGTTCAACACCAACGTCGTCGCCGGGCTGATGCTGGTGAAACAAGCTCACCCACACCTGTTGAAGAGCAAGGGGTGCGTTGTATTCGTCGGCTCGGTGCACACGCAGCGAGCGTTCCCCGGCGCGTCGCCTTACGCGGCAACAAAAGGAGCGCTGGAAGCGCTGACCGGCGTGTTGGCAGCCGAGATGGGCCGCGACGGTATTCGCGTCAGCTGCGTTCGCCCCGGGGGTGTCTTGACCGAGATCAACACCGCAGCGGGGTTTCTAACCCCGGACGAAGCCAAGGCTCGCGCAGATGACATGGGAGTCATGCATGCCCTCGGTCGAGGGGGGACGGCGGAGGAGATCGCCGAAGCGTTCGAGTATCTAGTGCGAGCCGACTGGACAACCGGCAACGTGATGACGGTCGACGGGGGACTCGGACTCGGCGTCACAATCGACTGAGAACTCTTGTGCGCTGGGCTAAGGAAGCAGGTGGGGCGCCCTCTGCTCGAAACGAAGCAGGCGCGCCGCGTTCGCGTTGAGCGTGTCGGGTAGATCGCCGAGGTGGCCGATCGTGCCCTTGTCCCATCCGCCGAAGTTCGTGCCGAACACCAGCCTCTCGGTTCCGAGCTGTTCCACGGCGAAGTTGAACTCCGTGTCGCCGGTGACATGGCAGTCGAACCAGAGCCTGTCCACGGCGGCATCGAAGGCACCCGGCTCTCGGATCCACTCCGGCGACGAGGGTCGCCGCTCAGCCAACT
>JBPCTU010000154.1:0-6409 GCA_051011515.1 Acidimicrobiales bacterium | reverse complement strand
AGGAAAGGCAACTCGGCCCAACCGGGGCGTCATTCAAGCTGAGGACCAGGCTCGCAGACGCAGCGCGTGGCGGCCGTCAGACCGAGTGTGCCGCCGCGCTACGTAGGTTCAATCGCCTCCGCCGGTCGGGTCCTGGGATCCCCACTCGTCAGGCCCATCTTGAGCGGCGCTCACGATCTCGATACGCAGCGACGCAAGCGCGTCGAGGACTTCCGCTATCCGGTCGGCATCGACTCCGGCTTCGGCGAGTGTTTCGGCCAAACTCTTGAGGAACACATCGAAGTCGGTATCTGAGATCTCGAGATGAGCGTGAGCAGCCCTCATGTCCCGACCTTCGTAGGCGTCGGGTCCGCCAAGGGCTGCGGTGAGGAACATCCGCTGATGCGTCTCCAGCCGATCTACATCGGACCCGTCGAAGAATCCCCCGATAATCGGATCGGAGCTGAGTTTGGCGTAGAAGGCCTCGACTGCTTCGGCAACGATGTTGTCGCCCCCGATCGCATCGTAGATGGACATTTTGTTCTCCTCGTCGGCGTGCCGACGGCCGCGTCCCTCCCTTGAACGTCGGGCTACCTGATACGCGGCCAGATTTGGACGCTAACCCCGGCCCACCGGTCGACCTAGAGTCGAAGGTCCTGCAGCACGCTTGTCGGCCGGCCCCACATGTCCTGAGGGTCCGTTTAGGCCACCGCAGTCGCTTTGAGTTCGACCAAGAACTCGGGGAATGCGAGTCGGCTGACCTCAACGAGGGTTGACGCGTACTCACAGCCGGCTTCGTTGAGTACCTGGAGAGCGCCAGCGTTCTCGAGAAAGAGATCGATATCGGTGGTGAACATGTCGAAACGCACGACGTTGGCCAACGCCATGTTGGCCTCGGCAAGCACAGCCGCGACGTTTTCGATGCATTGGCTGATCTGGGCTCCCATGTCATCAGGGTGGGTGACCCGACCGTCGGCATCCAATGACACCTGCCCGGACAGGTAGAGCGTCCTCTCGGCTCCGACGACTTCTCGACCCTGGTGAAACCCGTATTCCTCTTGCCAGGTCCAGGGGTTGATCGATCGACACTGCATGGCAGATGCCTCCTTGGTTGGCCACAAGCTAATTGCCCCGCCAGGCCGGATCTATCAGAAAGCGTTTGCGCTGCTTCGAAACGACTCCGCCGTCCGACGGACCTTGGCTTGTGGACACGCTCTTGGGCCTGCGATGCGAGAGCATGGGCAGACAGCCTGGGGCGAGAGGCCAGACACGATGTTCGGTTGGTACTGACTCGGCGGAGCTTCCCTGGGGATCTCGACTATCGGACATTGGCGAAGTGTCAGTCTGCGGCGAAGAACAGGCCGTCGACCAGCGGCTCGGCGATGGGTAGCCACGCGCCCCATCTGCCTTCTTCGGCCGAAACGGCGACGACCACGATCCCGGCATGAGTCTCAAGGACATGCACGCTCAGCCGCACACCCTCCGGGTAGATGTAGTGGACCGGGTTGCGTCCGAGTGAGCTTGGCTCGGTGACGACTATCGCTCGCATGGTCGTCCGGGCCTCGAATGCCAGTCCTTCGGCACCGCCCAGGCTCCGGGGCGTCGGGCCGGTAAGGATCTCCATCGCATTGTTGTCGACAAAAGCCGCAGTGGCCTCTTCGACGGTTTGGCCGAGTGAGTCAGCCTGCACCAGTTCGACCAATGGATACGCCGCTAGTTCGTCAGGGATTCGCCCTGTCGCTGTGCGGTAGCCGTCGAGGACTTCAGGATAGTCCTCCGGATACAAACTTTCTGGCTCGGGAGCAGGGACGAAGACATCGCGGATGATCATGGTGTCCAAGTTTCTTCCGTCGTCGGGGAAAGGCGTGTACGCCCATCCGGCCGGTAGGTCGCTCTCTTCGGGAATCTGAACAATGGTGCCGTCGAGCTGTCCAAGTTCGTAGGCCGTGCCGGGAGTAAGTGGGTCGAGGACCAGAGCATCTCCCTCTCGTGGGTTAGCCACGGTATGTCGTAGCGACGTTTCGATGAGCCCGCCGGCCGGCGGTGGGGGAACTGCATCACCTTTGGGCGTCGGTAGGGCCTCGGGTTCGGCAGTAGGCAAGTCCGTGGTTGGGGTCGGAGTGGCGGTCGTGATCACGTCGTCCGGGTTTCCGCCTCGCGCGAGCGTGAGGAACCCCACGACGATGAGGATCGCGGCGGCGACTGCGGCCACAGCACCCCCCACCCACCACTGGTGGGGTGAGCGCCCAAGCTCGTGGGTGACGTCTGAAGGTTGGGCCAGTTCGATGGGCTCGACCTGGTCCTGCAGCGACAGTTCGGCGTCGAGGTCGGTCCACAGGTCCGCTAGGAAGTCGGGGGTCGGCTCCTGGCCCTCAATGCTCGAGAAGAGCTCACGCAGTTCCGAGTCAGACATCGGTGTTCACCTCGAGTTCCCGGCGCAGGTTGCGCCTAGCTCGGGTCACGAGACCCTCGACCGACTTGGACGATCTACCGAGTTCATCGGCGATCGCCTCCACGGTCATGGCGTCCAGATAATGCATGGACAAGACGAGCCGGTGGCTCACCGTGAGTTTCGCGAGTGCCTCCTCGAGGCGTAGTCGCTCGACGACCAGATCGTCATCGGAGGTTTGGCCAACGGCGCCATCCGCTATCAGCCGCAACTTGTCGCTCCGCGTATTGTGGCGCCGCAATAGATCGAAGAGCTTGTTGCGGGCAACGGTCATAAGCCAGCCACGGTTCACGGTCCTTGGGTCCTCGATCGTGCGAACCGCTGTCAGGAACGTGTCCTGGGTGATGTCCTCAGCCAAGGCCTGGTCATGGCAACGGCGGTGTACGTAGCGGTAGACGTCGGTCGCGTAGTTCTCGTAAAGAGCGCGAAACAGTGCTCTCCTGTCGCTCGGCGCCAACGAGGCGTTAGCCGTTGCCGCCGATTCAGACCCACAGTCCTCGACGCTCATCTATCCCTGTAACGAACTCAGCGGGCTTTTCCCCTCGGGTCGGACCCTAATTCCTGCGAGTCGACAGAACTTCGGGGCGGCCCGAGGGGATAACGACCCCAGCTTCGTTCTGTTCATGAGGCGGACACTCCGCCGACCGGATGCATCCGGTTTGACTCACAGGGCAGTGATGCCCGGGAATCGAGTACACGATGCGAGTTCATGCAGTTCGAGCTGGAGTGGTTGCGCTCTTGTTGTCGGTGGCGACCATGGGTCTGGGTGTCGCTCCCGCGGCGGCGGACAAGCCGAAGGCGTACGACGTGACCGTCCAATTCCCCAGCGATGACCCGTGCCGGCCCGGCGAACCCATGATGGTGACTCTCACCTGGTCGATAAAGGAGCACGTCCACCGCAACAACCACGTCCTGACCGTGAAGTCACAGGGCTCCACGGACTCGGGGTTCGTGGGGGGCGGAACGGAGACGCAGGTCACGAACAAGCGGTGGCTGATCGATACGGTCAACATCAAGAACACAAACCCCGAGACAGGCGAACAAATGTCAGTCAAGATCCGACTGCGTGTCGATCTCGAGACCGGCCAGGCGGTGAGGGACGAAATCACCTTGCGCTGTCTGGGTAGCTCAGCCTCATAGGCGCGGCCTGCTTCTAGGTGGAGCTAGTGGCGTCACGTGGGGGTGACACGACGGTGGTCCGGGGCGTCGGACTCGGTCGAGCGTCTCACATCCGAGTCGTCAGTGTGAGCGGTTCTCAAGTCCCAGGTCGCCTGAGTAGCGGGTTCGGCCGGGGGTGGCCGGCCGCGAGGCTGGGAGGATGTAGCCGTGAGTGTCACCCTCACCACGTTCGAGGACTGCCGCGATGGGTACCGGCAGAAGATGTTCCGGCAGGCGCTCTACGACGCTGGCGGGGCCGTGATGAAGGATTCACTGCTCACGTTGTATGGGACCGACCACCGTCAGCGGCGGCGCCTCGAGAATCGGCTGTTCCGGCGAGACGTGTTCGAACACTACGAAACCAACATCTTGCCGCCGGCCGTTGAAGAGGTGTTGAGCGAGCAGGTCCACGGCGGCGACATCGTGGTGATGGCCCGACGCATCACCCTGAACCTCAGCGCTACCGCAGCTGGCGTCGATCGGCCCTTGGGTACCGCCCAGGAGACCGCCGAGTTGTACGAACACGTGGTGAAGCTCAGTGAGGGCGCGACAGCGATCCACACAACCCGTGACCCTGCTGAGCTTCTGGCCGAAGTGCAGGCGAGCATCGATGCCTGGGACCGTCGCTTCTTCACGCCTTCGTGGGAACGGCGCGAGGCCCTCATCAGCGGGGTTGAAGACGGCTCCGTTGCAGAGGCTGAGCTTCCGCCGGATGTCTTGACGACGCTGCTGGTCAACCGAGACGAGCTTGGCATGAGCCGCGAGATGATCCTTCGTGAGGTGGCGTTCTACCTCCAAGCCGGCACGCACTCGACAACGGCCGCTGCCACCCATGCGGTTCACGAGATGTTGGAGTGGATCGACGATCATCCCGATGACCGCTCGAGACTGATTTCGGATCCCGTCTACCTCCAGCGATTCGTTCACGAGTCCATGAGACTGCACCCGGCCAGCCCGGTGGCATTGCGCGAGGCTCTGGAGCCGGTCACGCTCAAGAGCGGGGTCGAGATAGGCGCCGGTGACATGGTGCAGTTCGATCTCATGGCGGCCAACCGCGATGTCACGGTCTTCGGTGCTGACGCTGCTGAGTTCAATCCGCTGCGGTCCATCCCTGAAGACGTCGACCCTTGGGGACATAGTTTCGGCGGCGGTGTCCACAAGTGCATCGGCCTCGAGTTGGATGGGGGAGTCCCGCCAGAGCCCGGGTCGGACAAGATGATCCTTCTCGGCACTGTGGCGCTCATTGTGCACGGCGCGCTTCGGCGCGGAGCGCGTCTCGATCCCGACAACATGCCCACGTCCGACGAGGCCACCACACGGAAGTGGTGGGGGAGCCACCCTGTGGTATTCGACCCTGAGCTCGCCGCCGGCTGAAGCTCTTAGGCCTGGTATCGGCGTCTCCGATCGGTGGCTACCGCGAATGTGGTTCGGGTCCGTAGGGCTCGATCAGCCGTTGCGCCAGCGCGCCACGAGGTCAGCAGCGCTGTCGATCGTTTCGATCGTGATGGGGTCGAGGACCAGATGGAGGTGGTCGACGCCGATCTCGCGAAAGCCGTCGAGGGCCGCGAGTTGGGCGTCGGGGCCAACAAGCGGGTTCTTAGCTCCGTGCCGGAGCGGATTGTCGCCGAACTGAAAGAGCGAACAGAGCGTCTTCTCGACGCGAGGACCGGTCCTGCCCGCGAGTTCGGCCTGCTCGTCGACCCAACGAAGGAGATCAGCAGCGATGGCGGGGTCGTTGTCGTACTGCATAAACCACGCGTTCCAACGAGCCACGTATGGCAGGCTGGCTCGGAGGATTCGCGGCCCGGTTGAGCCGATCATTATCGGCGGGCCGCCGTCGGTGCGCGGTCTTGGGTGTAGCTTGCCGTTGACGACGGTATGGAACTGCCCCTCGAAGTCGATCTCACCCGCCGCGAAAAGGGTTCGGATGATCGTGAACGCTTCCTCGAACCGTACGGCCCGCTCGGCGAACGGTACGCCGGCCGCATCGAAATCAGTCCGGTCCGAACCGGCGCCGAGCCCAAGAACGAAGCGTCCGTTCGAGATCTCGTCGAGAGCGGCCGCTCGTTTCGCCATCACGATCGGCGGACTGAAAGCTGTTGGTGCGACAAGGGGTCCGATCTCGATTCGGGTGGTCACCGCGGCGATGGCCGCCATGGTCGTCCACGCTTCCCAAGGTCCGATCCATTCACCGCCACGGTGATAGATCACGTGATCGCCGACCCAGACCGAGTCCAGGCCGCCATCTTCAATCAAGCGGGACATGTCTCGCAGTTCGGACCACGACACTTGGCGCTCTACTTCGGGCAGCTGCACACCGACCTTCACACGACCGACACTAACAAGCCGGACTACGCGAGCGTCCCTGTGTCCCCGCTCCGAAGCATTGGGCCCCGATCACACGCTGCGAAAGCCTCTGCGGCGGGCATGCTAGGGGTATGTCACGCGATCCGTTGTCGGCCACAGTCGCTCGCCGAGACGTCTCGGCTCGGATAGAGGCCGAGGTGGCAGATGAAACGACCATCATCCTCGCAGTCGCTGTCGCCGGCGATTATGAGACGGGCGCTGAGCAACTGAGTGTCAGTCTTGATGGAGTCGACCTGATGATTGATTCCATCAAGGCATCCCGCGACGGCCGATTGCACGTATCAAGAAAGGTTGGGTCTGGGCGGCTCGTTGTCAGCTACGAGGCGACGGTGACCGGGTTCGCAACGCCCTCGCCTGCCACCGACCGCGAGTGGGTCCAGTACCTCCGGCCCAGTCGTTATTGCGAGTCGGACAGGCTGGGGCCGTTCGCTCGCGCAGAGTTCGCCGGGCTCGAAG
>JBPCTU010000153.1:0-16482 GCA_051011515.1 Acidimicrobiales bacterium | reverse complement strand
GAGCAATCGATGCCGCCGAACACCTCGAGTTGGTGATGGAACCAGAGCTCAGCGTGATCCTGTTCAAACGTGACGGCTGGGACCTCGACCAAATGCTGGAGTGGTCCGAGTACCACGCTCGCACCGGCGTGATTCTGTGCCTCCCCACGCGATGGCACGGTGAGTCTGTTTATCGCTTGTGCATCATCAGTCCCGACACGAACCCGTCTCGCGTCGTCGAGGCGTTGGCGACAATGCAGTGAGCCCTGAGCCTACAGACGAGTTCGAGGGCGACCGGGTTGCCGAGCCGGCGGACGTGGACGGAGTGTTGAGTTGGCGGGAAGCCGGCAACGGCGACGTCGTCTTGTTTCTCCATGGCCTGGGCGGCACCCGCGACTCATGGGAGCCTCAATTGTGCGGGCTGAGCCGTCGGTGGCGCTGCGTCGCCTGGGACATGCCGGGTTACGGCGCATCGAGGCCACTGACGGCGTTGTCTTTCGTATCGATCGCCGATGCTGTGGTCGAACTGTTGGACCAACTCGGTGTCGAGAGAGCACATCTCTGTGGATTGTCGTTCGGTGGCCAACAGGCACTCCATGTCGCTCTGAACCACCCGCAGAGAGTGGCTTCGATGGTCCTGGCTGACACGAGCGCGGCGTTCGGGGCCGACGGTACGGATGCGGCAGAGTGGAAACGCGAGCGCTTGGCACCGTTGGACGCAGGTACAACCCCCGCGGAAATGGCCCACGGCGTCATTGCTGCAATCGCGGCACCGGGGTTCGGTGGCGAGCAACTTCGGCGGACCGTCGATTCGTTCGGACGAATCTCTGCGTCCGGTTTGCGAGCCGCAGTCGAGTGCCTGCCGTCCCACGACGTGGTCGACAGGCTGAGCGAGATCGTTGCACCAACCCTGGTCGTCGTCGGAGAGCTCGATCATGAGACTCCGGTGGAGTACTCGACAGTGCTGGCGGAGGGTTTGGCCAACAGCCGGCTGGAGATCCTAGAAGGGATTGGACACCTGACCCCCGCAGAGGCACCGGACCGATTCAACCTGGCCGTCACCACCTTCCTCGATGGGCTCGAAACCCCACCCCAGGCTTCGGTCGCGTGAACGCCGATCAACTGTCGCGAACTAGCCTGCAGCCATGATCACAGCATTCGTTCTGATTGGGGCCGAACCCCACGCAATCGCGAGCCTGGCTCCGGCCTTGGCCGAAATCGACGGGGTGCGTGAGGCCCACTCGGTCGCGGGCGGTGACACTGACCTCGTAGCCGTCTTGCGGGTGCCCACTCACCAAGACATAGCGACCACCGTCACCGAGCACATATCGAGGCTGGTAGGCGTCAACTCGACCCAAACCATGATTGCGTTTCGTTCATACAGCAGCGAACAACTCGAAGCTGGCTACGAGGGATTTGGTGACTGACCCAGTAAGGACACCCGAACGCCTGGCGCTGGTCGAGACGATAGCGGCGCTTGGCCCTGCGTTCAGCGAACGCGCCATCACTCACGACGAGAACGCCACGTTCCCACATGACAATTGGGCCGACTTGAAGAACGCCGGCCTCCTGGCCATCTGCATCCCGGAGTCCGAAGGTGGCATGGGTGGTGACTTCGTCGGGTACGCGCTTGTCTCGGAAGAACTGGGTCGGCACTGTGCCGCGACGGCTCTGACCTACAACATGCACGTCGCCACGACTCTTCTGGTCGGCCAGATCGCCGATGACATGGACCTGACCGCGACCGAACGCGACCAGCTCGAAGAGCGGCGGTCGTTGTTGCGCGCGGGTGTTGTTCGTGACCAGACGGTCCACAGCCAGCCCTTCTCTGAGGGTGTGGCCGCGGGGGCGACCACTGGGTATTCGACCCGTGCCACTCCCGTCGATGGGGGCTACCTGGTGACCGGGCGGAAGATATTCGCCTCGCTGAGTGGGGCCGCCGACATCCACAACGTGGTTTGCATGGTCGAGGGAGATCCGAGAGTGCGTTTGCTGGGTCTGCCAGCCGACGGCGACGGTGTCACCATCGAGGGTGATTGGGATCCACTCGGCATGCGGGCAACCGACAGCCGCAACCTCGTGATGGACGACGTGTTCGTGCCCAACGTCAACGAGTGGATCCCGCCTGGAATGTTCGACCAGGCGGCCCAACGATGGCCCTACTTCTACATGACGCTGTCCTTTGCGTACCTGGGGTTGATGCGGGCGATCGTGGACGCGACTTCCGACTACCTGATCGGCGATGGCGGGCCTAAGTCTCGTCGCGACCATCCGATCAAGCAGCAAGGTTGGGCTCACATGAACCTGGTCTACGATCGGGCGCAGTCGCTCTGCTACAGCGTGCTGGCCGACGTCTCGGTCGACCCAAGCTCCAGACAACTACGCCGAGCCTGGAGCTCGATGGTCACGACGATGGAAGGGGCACCCGAGATTGCCTCGACCGCGATCCGGGTGTGCGGCGGCCGTTCGATGTTGCGTCCGTCTGCATTGGAGCGCCACTACCGGGATGCGCGATGTGGGGCGACCATGCTCCCGTGGAGTGTCGAGGTGTGTCTGGACCGCCTGGGTCGGGCCGGGCTCTACGAGGGCGAGGGTGTTTGATGACCGTCCAGTGGCGATGGGTTCAGCGATACGCCGAGCAGTTCCGGGCCTGCCGAGTAGGACCCGGTCAAACGGCGGTGGTGTTGTCCGAGACCACCAGTCGACCTGAGGTCGTCGAGACGTCTCGGCTCGCACTCGAGACCGTTGGGGCTGCCGTTGTCGACGTCAAGGTGACTACACCCCCCAACCCTGGACCCGTTCCCATCCGGTCCACCGGAGCGTCACAGGCTCTCCAGGGAAACAAGGCAGCTCTGGCGGCTCTGGCCGCGGCTGACTTCGTCGCCGATTGCACGGTTGAGGGGCTTCTACATGCCCCGGAGCTGGGGCCGATCCTTGCCTCAGGGCCGCGAGTTCTCATGATCTCCAATGAACATCCGGAAAACGTCGAGCGGTGGCCTCACGATCCACAATTGGCCGATCGCGTGGCCCGAGGTGTGGGACTGTTGGCTGCAGCCAACTCGATGTCGGTCACCTCGGCCGCCGGGACAAACCTTCAGGTGAGTCTGTCCGGCGCGGTGACTGCAGGGTCACACGGCTGGTGCACGGCACCGGGCACGATTGCGCACTGGCCAGGCGGCCTCGTGTTGGCATTCCCGGCTACGGGTTCGGTCACCGGCACGCTCGTGTTGGCTCCTGGCGATGTGAACCTGACGTTCAAGCAGTACCTCCGTGAACGTGTGGAACTCACGATCATCGACGACTACATAACCCGGATCGGAGGTTCGGGGGTCGACGCCGAGTTGTTCGGCTCCTACCTCGCAGCCTTTGGCGAACGGGAGGCGTACGCCGTCAGTCATGTCGGTTGGGGAATGAACGAAAGCGCCCGCTGGGACTCCATGGCGCTTTGGGACAAGGGCGACATCAATGGCACCGAACTGCGCGCGTTCGCCGGCAACTTTCTCTACTCGACGGGCGCCAACGAGGTCGCGGGACGATTCTGTCGAGGCCACTTCGACCTGCCCATGCGGAACTGCACAGTCGAGCTCGATGGCATGCCAGTGGTTACCGCTGGCACGCTAAGCCCAGATCTATCCGCCCAGACGAACCCAGGGGGAACCAGTGAGTGAATACGACCGGATCAGAGTGATGTGGCCAGACCATCTGGGGATCCCCAGAGGTAAGTATCTGCCGGCGCATTTGGCGCCGAAGGGCACAGCGCACTGCGTTACCACATTCGCTCTGGGCTACGACCGCAGCATGATCCCGGCGCCCGGTTCATACCTGTTGGAGGGTCTGAAGGACGTCATCTCGTCGTTCGATCCCGACGAGGTTCATCCTGGCTGGGAGGACGACCGGACAGGAGTGGCAGTTGGCCACCTGGACTTCGAGGGTGAGCCGTATACCTTCTCCGCTCGTTACGCCCTACAGAAGGCCATCGCCGATTGGCAGGCCCTCGGATACACGCCTCAGGTTGGCCTCGAGTTGGAGGCCTACGTCCTCGAACCCGATGGCGACGGAGCATGGAAACAATGGGAGACGCCGCGCTCTTTTGTCTACGCCACGGGCCGCGCTGCAGACCCAACCGGGCTGATCGACGACATCATGCGCACTGCCTGGGCCAGCGGCTTTCGCCTCGAGTCCATCAACGGCGAGTTCGACGAGTCGCAGTTCGAGTTGACGTTCGAGTACGACGAAGCACTGAGCGCCGCCGACGATGCGTTCCTGTTCCGAGTGCTGGCACGCGAGACCGCCATGAAACACGGGTTGGATCTCACGTTTTTGGGCAAACCCTTCGCTGGCATCAGCGGGAGCGGAGTCCACGTGAACTTCTCCCTGCTGGATGCAGACGGCAACAACGCGTTCGCCGACACCGCCGCCGCCGATGGCCTGTCGGCACTCGCCAAGGCGGCGCTTGCCGGTTTGGTCCACCACCATCAGGGTTTGACGGCCCTGTGCGCTCCCACCGTGAACAGTTATCGACGGCTACAACCAGCCGAACTGAACGGATATTGGGCCAACTGGGGCTACGAGCACCGTTGCGCCGGCAACCGCGTGCCCGACGCCCGCGGGAGTGGGACGCGTATAGAGAGCCGATTGTGCGACGGTGCTGTCAACACCCACCTGGGAATAGCGGCAGTGTTGCAAGCCGCAAGACTGGGCTTGGTCGATGAGTTGGACTGTCCCGACCCGTTGGTGACAGACGGGTTCGAAGAGGTCAACACCGATATTGCTTCGGCTCCGAGTCTCGCTGTCGCCCTCGAGCACCTCATCGCCGACACCGCACTCGTGGACGCGGTCGGTAGCGACCTCTGCGCCAACTTCATTGCGAACAAAGAAGCGGAGTGGGAGCGCTACATCGGAACCGTCGGTGAGGACGCCGGCGGGGGCGAGGTCACCGACTGGGAGATCAACGAATACCTGATGTACCACTAGTGAGGGGCGAACGACAGCTGGTGGCCGAGGTGGTTGCACACCCGGAGCGTCGCGGCGGGCTCTCCGTTGGCTCGGTTGGAAGGGTTTGGCGTGGGGCTCGGTGATGACCTCCGATTGACCGAGCTCGAACGCGACCCGGATCCGATTCTCGCTCGAATGAGGGCCGAGGAACCCGTCTGTTGGGTCCCGGCCTTGGACATGTGGTTTGTGACGCGTTGGGACGATGTCTCATATCTCGAAGACCATCCCGAGCTGTTCACTGCTGCGACCGACCCATCGTTCCTCGCGAGGGCGCTGGGCCCCAACCTCTTGACGACCGACCCACCCGAACACACGCGAGTGCAGTCGATCCTGGCTCCACCGTTCCAGTCTTCGGGCCGAAGCGGAGAATTCGCTCGTGACGAGTTGAAGGACATGGCGGACGCGATTCTCGATCGGCTGGACGGCGACCGCTTCGACTTGATGGCCGACTACGCGCAGCCCCTGTCCGCTGGGGCCCTTGCAACGGTCCTCGGCCTTGGGGAATATGGCTTCGATCGGGTCTGGTCATGGTGCGAAGGACTGTGCGCGGACATCGCGAACTTCGAGAACGATCCGGACCTGACTGCCTTGGGACACAAGGCGAAGACCGAGCTCGGTGAGGCCATCGCCGAGCGGGTTGGCGACGGGGAGGGGGATCGATCCGCAATCTCAGCATTCGTCGAGGGAGGGGCCACCGTCGAGGAGATCATCAACAACGTTCGGTTGATGATCTCTGGTGGAATCAACGAACCGCGTGACGGGATCGGTCTGGTTTCCTGGGTTCTCCTCACCCGGCCAGACCTGACCAAGCGCGTTCGAGAGGACCCCCGATCGATGCGGCGTCTGGTGGAGGAGGTGCTGCGGGTATACAGCCCCGTTGGGACCGTCACCAGGCAAGCGACCCAGACCACCGAGATCGGCGAATGCCTCATCCAGGAAGGCGATCTGGTCGCCGGTGTGCTCCGCTCGATGAACCTCGACGAGAGTCACTGGGAGCGCCCAGAAGAGATCGACCTCGATCGGCGTGAAGGTCCCCATGCGGCTTTCGCGTTAGGTGCTCACCGCTGTCTGGGAGAGTGGCTCGGCCGGCAAGAGATACGCGTCGGCGTCGAGCGGTTGTTCGACCGTTTCCCGGATCTCCGCCTGGATCCCGCGGGTTCGGTCGAGCTTCACGGATTCGAGTTCCGCGGTCCGCGATCTCTCATGGTCATTTCGAGTTGACCGCGATCTTGGCGCTCGCCGGAGCGTTGATCGTAGGGGCCTCGGACTTCGGAGGCGGGATAGTCGCGCGGGAGTCGTCGGAATTCCGGGTGACCGCGTGGATCCAGGCCGCAAGTCTTGCCACCATCCTCACGCTCGTTTGGTTCGTCGATGCTCCGGCAGTCACTGGTATCGACATAACTGCCGGGGTCGTCGCCGGCCTATCAGGGACCTTCTCGTTCGCGGCCCTCTACGGGGCGTTCGCACGCGGTCAGATCAGTCGGTTGGCGCCGACCACCGCAATCGTGGGAGCAGCGATCCCGGCCGTGGTCGGCGCGGCACGCGGCGACGAGGTCGGGGCTGTGCAGGTCTTGGGAATCGCGCTTGCTCTTGTCGCTATCTTCTTCGTGACCCAGGATACGGACTCCGGTGACGGCCAGGAGACCCCACCTGTGGCGTTTGCCCTGGCGGTACTCGCTGGTCTGGGATTCTCGGTGTTCTTTTTGGCGTTGGCCGAGACTAGTGAGGAAGCGGGGCTCTGGCCGCTGGTGGTGGCACGACTGGTATCGGTACCGATCGCGATCGTCGCGGCGTTGTTGCTCACGCGTGGCCTCACCCTCAGTCGGTCGGGGGGCCGGATCGCGAGCGCATCCGGCGTTGCAGAGGCGATCGCCAATGTGTTCGCCCTATTGGCTTTCCAACGCGGACCAGTACCAGTTGCCGCGGTATTGAGTGGCTTCTACCCGGTCAGCAGCGTCCTTCTGGCCGCGATCCTTCTCGGTGAACGACTCCAGCGGATTCAGTGGATCGGAGTTGGTCTCGCTTTGGCCTCGGTGCCTCTGATCGCAGTGCCGTAAACGACATCGAGGCCGACGATCACGTGGCTCCGGGCTCGTCCGCGAAGGCGACCTCATCGAGGAACCAGTCGACGAGGCGGTGACATTGAGCGATGTTCGCAGCCTCATTGGCATGCACCGCTGCGAGAATGTCGGTCCGGTTCTGACCGTATTCAGCGAGGTATTCGTCGGTGGCCATGGCCAGCCAGCCTTCGACATGTGCGACGTCCACCTCGGGGTGGAACTGGCTGCCGACCGTGGCGCCCAGACGAAACAGCTGAACAGCGTTCTCGTTGCGGGCAAGAACCGCGGCTTGTGGCGGGGGAATGAAGCGGTCGTGGTGCCACTGCATCCATGGCCCCGGCCCGACAGGGTTTGTTTCATCTCCGTCGTCGATTCGATACCAGCCGATCTCGGAGGTCGGTGACGATTCGACGGACCCGCCGAGGGCCTCCGCGATGAGCTGGCCACCGAAGCAGACCCCCAGAACCGGCACACCGGACTGGTGTGCCTCCCGAACCATCGCGATCTCGTCGTAGATCCAGGTATCGATCTCGTCCTTCTGAGTGAGATACCTGACCGACCCCATCGGAACAAGCAGGTCGTACTCCGAGAGAGGCGGGAACGGAGCTGAGTTGTTCGGCCGCTCGTAGTCGGTGGTGACCACGTGTGTGTCGACGTCGAACCCTCGTTGGCGCAAACGAACCGTGACCTGGCCGCCAGTGCCGTCGGGTTCATGGGCGAGCACGAGAACTCGTCGTTCGTGGCTTTCAGACACGGTCGAACCAGATGTGCGTTTGACCAGTGCCTGCGACCGCCTCGTACTCGCCGAACTGTGTCCCGCCCCACCGACACGACGCTCCTCCGATGGCTCCCAGCATTGTCAGGTAGTGGCCGAAGAGCCCTTCTGGTGAGTGGGACCGGAACTCTGGCACGAAGTCGAGTATGGCCCCGTGGTTCCCGGCCAGCATCAGGTCGATCACGCGCCGGTCGGCTGCAACAGCTTCGGGAGTTCGGACGTGAAGATCGGGGTCGGCGCCCTCGTGGTCACGGAACTCGCGCAGCGGCCAGAACTTGTGGCTCAGACCCCCGCTCGCCAGAACGACTACTCGTCGGTCCAGGTCGGCCACAGCCTCGCCCAACAGCTGACCGAACAGTATGAAGTCATCGGTGTCGGCAGTTTGGCAGATTCCCGCCGAGATCCAGGATTGGTCACGTTGCAGGAACGGAAGGAGGTTGACGGTCGGGTAGTGGATCGGGAGACAGGGGTCGTCGATCGCAGTGATCCATGTGTCGTCTCGCCCGTCTGCTTTCGCCGACCAACGTGTTGCCAGAGCACGATCGCCCTGAACGTCATACCTCATCTGGCGCATGCCTCTGGGGAGCTCCTCAGAAGTGAAGAGCCCACGACGCCGGTCATGGGAGGTCCCGATGTGCTCGATCGTCGTGAACCAATGTGTGTCGATCACCACGATGGTGTCGGCATCGACGGCCGCAAGTTTCTCGTCCGCCATCTGGTGAAGTCCCGAGAACAGCGTGGTGTCCTCGCCGCCGTTCATGGCTCGCCGGTCTCTTTCGCTCATCACCAGTGGAGGAACATGCGACACCAGTGCGGCACCTACTATCTCGCCCATCAGCGGACCCGAACGGGCAGGTGTTTTATGCCCGAGATGAAGTTGGATCGCAACCGCTCTATCGGGCCGGTTTGTGCGAAGTGGTCGACGCGCTTCATCAGCTCCTCGAAGACCAGCCGAATCTCCATCCGCGCCAGCCAGGCTCCCAGGCAGAGGTGAGGCCCGTTCCGACCAAACGCCATGTGGTCGTTGTCTGCCCGCCCGAGGTCGAAACGGTATGGATCCCCGAATCCGTCGGGGTCGTGATCGGCGGCGATGAACCACAGAACGACCTTGTCCCCTCGCCGGATCTGCTGCCCACGCAGCTCGATGTCTCGGGTAGCTGTCCTGCGAAAGTGCATTGTCACCGACCCTGTTCGCAGAATCTCTTCGACTGCAGTCGGAGTCAGGCCTGGATCGGATTGCCACGCCTTCCACAGTGTCGGATGGTTCAGCATCGTCCAGAGCCCATGAGTCAACGTGTAGCGGGTGGTGTCGTTGCCGGCAGCGACCAACAACGTGAAGAAGTTGTTGAACTCGAGATCGGTGAGTGGCTCACCATCGATGGTGGGTTCGAGCAGTTTCGAGATGATGTCCTCGGTCGGCTTCACCCGTCGTTCCGCGGCCTGCGCCTGGGCGTACTGGAAGATCTCGACCGCCGCAGGACTACGAAACGGGATCATCCTGTATTCCTCGGTATCGGTCAGGTCGACCGGGAAGTCGGTGAACTCCGGGTCGGTGTTGCCCAACAAAGCGTCACCCCAAGCGACCAGTTTGTGACCATCTTCTTCGCTGGTGCCCATCAGCGTCCCCAGCATTCGCATCGGTAGCTGCTCGGCGACCTCATTGACGAAGTCGAACTGACCCTTCGGCAGAGCAGCTTCGATGACCTCGGCTGTCAGGGCGCGAATTGCTTCCTCGAACGTCTCCACAGTCCGTCGAGTGAACCCCCGATTGACCAGCCGCCGTAGCCGGGTGTGCTCCGGAGGGTCGAACTCCATCATCGTCCGACGAGCCTCGATTTGCTCTTCGTCCATCTCCTCGAGCCGGATGCCCTGAGAGGAGGTGAAGGTCTCGATGTCGCGGCTAACCGCCAACGCGTCGTCATAACGAAGCACTGACCAGAAACCGGAACCGTCACTCTCTTCAGTCCAATGCACGGGGTCGTCAGAGCGAAGTCGATCGAACGTCGCATGGGGGACCCCGTCCACGTAGGTGTCGTGGCTGGTGATGTCGGCGTAGTCGGGACCATGGTCGAACAAGTAGTCCGGCACCGACGATGCGAGCGTCATCGCGTCGGGTCCCCCGCCAGCGGGTTCTGCCCGGCCCAGAGGGTCTCGCCGCCACCCATCGAGTTACCGACCTGACGATAGAAGCCACCGATGACCTCGAAGGGTTCGAACCGGGTGAGTTCCTCTGTAGGGTTCTCAAATATGCTGAGTTCGGCCGACCCGCTGTAGACGGGACCGAGTTCGACGTCGTAGCCCCTCATCGTCACCAGCTCGTCGAGCGAGTCCCTCCCATCCATCTCGATCGCCGGCATCTGGCGGGAGTGGATCATCGGGTGACCGTTGACGAACCCTGCGGCATCGGCTGTCCCTTCGATGGTGAAACGAGCATCAGCGATCCTCCTGCCCCAAGTGCTCAGAGTCGCCCCGAAACGGCCGCCGGGTTCCAACCGTGGTCCCGCCTTACCGATTGTGACCGGGCGCGTCATCCAGATCTCGCTCATCTTCTTCGGATAACCCTGCACGTGCCCCCGGGCCATTGCGAAGTCTTTGTCGACCCAGATGTACACGGCCCTGCTGAAGGTCTTGCCCTCATAAGTGCAGCGCACGACAACGAAGACCTCCTTGTATTGACCCCGCGCTGGATCGAGCAATTCCTCGAACGAATCGCTGCAGCTTTGCCACTCCGCCCAGATGATCGCGACGGCCCCCGGGTCCTCATCCGCCAACTGCAAGGGAGCCGGAAGCAGCTCGGCAACCGCCGCGGCGTCAGTGCGGAACTCAATGGTCAACATCTCACCGGAGTAGTGCCAAGGAGGGGCCGGGAGAATCCCGGCAGCTCCTGTCGCCGAGCGGGGGTACATGAAGCCCTTGAGGTCGGCCATGGCGCCACCCTAATCGTTCGGTACCTAACAATCACTTTTGTTCGGCTCGTCGGTCGTCGCCCCGCGGGGGCTCTGACTTACGTCGCCGAACGTGTCGGGCGACCGTCCCTCGCCGAAGGCTCTGCCTTCGGCTTCGCCCGACGTGTATCACCGGTGGTTGGCAGTGGACTTGTGGACCACCCTGCTTCAAAAGCATTGTTTCGAGCGCGTGTGGGAGCAACAGTTGCAGGTCTTGGTCCAACGCCTGTGGCCGAGCCATGTGGTATTCAGTCGGCATGGTTGATGCTGCGTTCGATCTGTCGGGCCGTCGGGTGTTGGTCACGGGCGCTTCGGCAGGCATAGGCGCGGCCGTTGCGGTTCGCTTGGCAAATGCCGGGGCGTCGGTCGTCGCGGTTTCTAGATCGGGAGGTGTCCCCGACGGGGCCGGTTCGATTGTTCCGTTGGTGGCCGACCTGTCTGTGTCCGAAGACGTCGATCGCGTGGTTCCTGAGTCTGTAGACCTGTTGGGCGGGATCGACATTGTTGTCAACAACGCCGGCCGGGGTGACTGGGCACCACTCGAGGATCTCGACCGTGCGTACTTCGACGGGCTGATTGGGCTGAACCTCTGGGCACCGCTGAGGCTCTGCCAGTTCGCGCACCCACATCTGCGGGAAGCTTCCGACCCCGCTGTCGTCATGATCGGCTCGGTGGATGCGGTCCGGCCTTCTGCCGGTGGAGCCGTATACGGGGCGACGAAGGCAGGTCTGGCTGCGGCAACCGTCGCGTTGGCCAAGGAATGGATGTCCGAAGGAATTCGTGTCACCCAAGTGGACCCCGGCCTTGTCGACACCCCTTTGGCGGCCGGTGTGGTGGAGGAACTCCGGCGAGCCGGCGAGAAGGTGAACATCGTCGGACGGGCCGGAACAGGAGACGAGATCGCCGCTTTGGTCCACTACCTGGTCGCCCCCGCCGGCCGCTTTGCGACGGGCGCCTCCTTCAGAGTCGACGGGGGCGCCCTGGCGTTGGGCCCCTTCGACATGCGCAGCTCCTGATGCCAGGGTCGACTCCCATCAGGCTGGTGATGATCCTCACCGAGAATCACACGTTGGTCGACCCAGACGACATGGCCGGGCTGATCGACCTGGCGGTCGTTGCCGAGGAAGCGGGCTTCGATGCGGTGATGATCAGCGAACACTTGGCGATGGGCCCGAGTGCGGGCGCGCTAGGACGGCCCGTCAACCCGCGCGAGTACGCCGCTCCGGGTAACCAGGACCCCGCAATGGCTTGGCCTTCCTCGATCGTGCTTGCGTCTGCTGTGGCGGCTCGGACCCGTCGTATCCGCATTGTGTTGGGCGCCATCATTGCGCCATTGCGCCACCCCGTCGCGTTGGCCAAGGAGTTGGCCACCCTCGACCGCCTCTGCGAGGGCCGCTTGGTCGTCCAACCGACCGTGTCCTGGCACCGGGACGAGTACCGAGCCTTGGGGGTCCCGTTCGACAAACGGGGGAGGATCCTCGACGAGGTACTCGAGGCGTCCGTTCGGTTGTGGCACGACACTCCGGCCACGTACAGAGGCGAGTTCTTCGACTTCGAAGACGTCTACTCGATGCCGAAGCCTTTCGAAGGGGCGCGGCCCTCGATGTGGTTCGGGGGCCAGTCGATGCACCCGGCATTGCTTCGGCGACTGATTGCCTACGGCGATGCCTTTCACCCGTTCGGCGAACCATCGGCGGCGGATCTGGCGACCCTGCGTGATGCATTGGTGGCCGCCGGTCGCGATGTCGAAGGCTTCGAGATGGTGGGTGGCACCAGGGCGGCGTTCGATGGGCCCGACACCACTGCCGACCTTATGGCTGCGATGGAAACGTTCGAGGCTCAGGCTTCAGCCGGATTCAGAACCTTCTGCATGAAGCCGTCCCAACACACCGATGACCCGGCGGCGGTTGGTGACCTGTGTCGTCGGATGGTCGACTTCGTGTCGACGCTTTGAGGAGCAGCAGTGAACCATCCGCGAATGTTGATGATCCTCACCGAGAACAACACGATGCTCGACCCTCGCGACATGAGAGGTCTAGTCGAGCTGGCCCGCATCGCCGAAGACACCGGGTTCGACGCGGTCATGGTCAGCGAGCAAACCATGCTCGGCCCGCAGTCGGCAGCCAACGGGCTCATGCCCAACCCTCGCATGTATGCGGCGATCGGGAATCAGGACCCGATGACTCCGTGGCCCAGCTCGATCGCCACCTTGGCGGCAGTCGCGTCCGCGACAAACAGGGTCAGGGTTGTGGCGGGAGCCATAATCCCCCCGCTGCGGCATCCGGTCCTTCTGGCCAAGGATCTCGCCACGGTCGACTTGTTGGCTGAAGGCCGTTTGGTGGTCCAGCCGACCGTGTCGTGGCAACGGGCCGAATACGACGCTTACGGCATTCCGTTCGGAGAGCGCGGCAAGATCCTCGACGAACATCTCGAAGCGATGCATCGACTGTGGACCACTTCGCCGGCGTCATTCACTGGCGACTACTTCAGCTTCGAGGATGTGTATAGCGAACCGAAGCCTTGGCGCCAGGAAGGGCCGACTATGTGGTTCGGAGGTGAGTCGATGCACGAGGCCCTGGTTCGACGAATCAGCAGGTTCGGTTCCGGCTTTCATCCGTTCGGAGCCCCGACAGTGGAGGATCTCAGGATTCTCGCTGATGGTCTTTCGGTACGTGGGCGCGAGCTCGGTGAGCTCGAGCTGGTGGGAGGTACGAGGGCAACATTTCAGCGGGCCGATGACGTCGCAGACGTTGATGAAGCGATGGCCGACTTCGACCAACAGGTGGAGGCCGGATACACCACTTTCTGTATGAAGCCGTCGCAATACACCGACGACTTTGGTCAGGTCGGCGGCATCTGTGAGCGCATGGTGGCTCGCTGCGCGCAACTGGAGGTGGGGGACCTGAGCGATCGTTTGCTGCCGAACGATCGCGGCGACTAGCGTTCAGCCGACTAAGCCTGGAGGGGTCCCCGTGAAATCTTGGAAGCTAATTCTCGCGCTGCTCGCTGTTTTTGCCCTACTGGCCGCAGCCTGCGGCGACGACGACGATGAGGGCTCTACTGAGGCGCCCTCCGATGACTCCGCGGAGCCCGCACCGGAACCCGAGCCTGAGCCTGACGACGGTGCCTCCGATGACGGTGCCTCCGATGACGGTGCCACCGACGACGGTGGCAGCGGGGCAACCTTCGACGTTGATGCCGCATTAGATGCCGATCTGGCCAACTGTGGTGAGGCGCCTTCTGGTGATCCGTTCATCATCGGATTCGCAGCCGACTTCTCCGAGGCCGGAGGTTTCGCGGACATCCCCATCGATGAGGCTGCACGGCACTGGGTCGACCTCATCAACTGCTCGGGCGGTGCGGCCGGCACGCCCGTTGAGCTGGTCGTGGAAGACGTCCAGGGTGATCCCGAGGTAGCCCAACGAGCCACGTCGGACCTGATCGCGGCCGGCGCCCATGTGATCCTCGGCCCGCCGTTTGCTGACACGGGTACCGCTGTGCTCCAGGAAGTCGAAGCCAGCCGGGCAACCATCTTCGTGGCTTCGACAGAACCGGTTCTGCCGGATCCCGCGATCTGGTCCTACCTCACCACCTTCGACGACACTCGCCAAGCCGAGGCCATGGCGCAGTTCGCCATCGATCAAGGGTTCACTCGGGCCATCACCTTCTCCTCAGAGGGTCCATACTTCGGCTACAACCCCGAAACGTTCGCCGCGAAGTTCGAAGAACTCGGTGGCGAGCTGGTTCTCGACCAGAGTTACGTACCATTCGAAGACTTCGACTTCGCCGCTCAGGCGAACGAGGTGGCTGCTGTTTCCGATGGGACCGAGATCCTGTACACGGCCATGATTGCGCCGCAGCTCGACGCGCTTCGCGGTCAGCTCGAAGAACGTGGCGTTGAAATCGACTACGCGGGCGCCGATGCTTTCGAAGTAAGCGGTATCACCGAGATCCCCAACAACGAGGGCGTCTACTGGACCTCGCACGGATTCCCCGAGAACGGGAACCGCTTCGAACGACTCCTGATCTCGTTGGAGGAGGCCGGAACCCCAAGCGAGGCTCCAGGTTTTGCCGGCCTCGCCGGTGATTCCATCACCATGGCGATCACGGGGTTCCTGGACGCCGGTTCGGCTGATCCTGCAGTGATAGCCGAAGCCATCGGTCAACTGGCGGGTGTGGATGCGATCACCGACACGATCACCTACGCGGGCACGAACGGTGTACCCGACACGCCTGTCTACATTCTCCAGATCAACGGAGGAGAGACCGTCCTGGCTGCCAAGGGCTGATCGCAAGCCCGGCATCACATGCTCGAGATCGACGACCTCACAACAAGGTACGGCGCGATCTCGGCGCTTCGAGGAGTCAGCCTGCGCGTCGGGGCCAATGAGGTCGTAGGTCTCATTGGCCCCAACGGCGCCGGTAAGACAACCCTTCTCCACTCCGTCAGCGGATTGCTCAAGCCTTCCGCGGGGGCGGTCCGGTTGGAGGGCACCGATACGACTGGCGCAAGCCCCGACGCCATGCTGCGTCACGGCTTGGCGCTGGTTCCCGAACACCGCCGGCTGTTTGCACAAATGTCGGTCGTCGAGAATCTCAAGATCGGCGGGGTCACCCTCTCGGGCGGCGAGCGCGCTCGACTCCTCGACGAGGTAGTCGAGCTGTTCCCCGTCCTCAGCGACAAGTGGACAACTCCAGCCGGCTACCTCTCCGGCGGGGAGGCCCAGCAGCTGGCAATCGCCAGGGCTCTCATGAGTGACCCCCGCATCGTCTTGATGGACGAACCATCGCTGGGTCTCGCCCCCGTGTTGGTGGACTTGGTCTTCGATCTGATCGACCGGCTCCGCTCCGACGGGCGGACGTTGCTGGTCGTGGAGCAGAACGCCTCGCGGATGCTTCAGGTAGCCGATCGGGCCTATGTGTTGCGGACCGGCGAAATCGCAGCAGAGGGACCGGCCCAGGAATTGTTGGAACGAGACGACCTCTTCGACACCTTCGTGGGCCGCTACGGGGAGGATCCTCAGTGACCACCCTCGTGCAGAACCTCATCGACGGACTCGGCCGGGGCTCGGTGTATGCGTTGCTCGCCCTGGGAATCGCCGTGATCTTTGGTGTCATGCACCTGGTGAACTTCGCTCACGGCGAACTCATCACTGTTGGCGCCTACGTCGCGTTCTGGGTGCTGGTGTCAGCCGAGATGAGCTGGTGGGTCGCAGCGCCCATGATTTTCCTGTCAGCGATCCTGGCCTCGGTCGTCATCGAGTTCGTCGCCTTCAGATGGGTGAGAGGGGCGTCGGACTTCACGATGTTATTGACGTCCTTTGGCGTCCATTTTGTCGTTCAGGCCATCTTCGTGATGTGGCAGGGCGCCAGCGTGAAGACGTTCCCGCGGCCTGAGTGGGTCGACCGGGTCTGGACAGTCGGTGAGCTGAACATCGCCGTCGTCGATGTCGCGACCATCGCCGTGACGGCTGTGACGTTGGTGCTGACGATCTACCTGCTCCAACGGACCATGTTCGGTGTCTCTATCCGCGCGGCCGCCGAGGACTTCGACGCCGCTCGTTTGATGGGTGTCCGTAGCAACGCGGTGATCCGGAAGGCGTTCGTCCTCGCGGGAGCTCTAGCGGGCATCGCTGCGATCTTCTTCTTGATGCGCACCGGGCAGGCTCGTCCCACAACAGGGTTGAACCCCATGCTCAAAGGCGTGCTCGCTGCGATCATCGGGGGT
>JBPCTU010000152.1:0-10800 GCA_051011515.1 Acidimicrobiales bacterium | reverse complement strand
GACAACGGAGCGGTGTCCAGAAACGCCGGCGACGACCGCGTGGGGGGTGGTCGCCTTGGAGTCGTTGAACCAGCTGATGCCATCAGCTCTGGCCACCAGCTCCATGCGATGGGGCAGGCCGCGAAATTCGCCGAATACCCGGCTCACTACCGATGGAGAAGCACCAGCCGTCATCGCTACCAAAGCAGCGGCCAGATAGTTCTCGACATCGTGGGGCAGGGGCCTCGGGAGATCCTCTACCCCGCCCAGCGATTGGCCGAGCACAGTCAGTGTCCCAGCTTCGGAAGCGGCATGGATCGAATCAGCGCCAAACGTGAGGTCCGTTGGGCGGCCAGGAAGATTTCGCAGCACAGCAGGATCGCCTGCATTGGCGATGGCAATGCCGTCGGTTGGCTGGTGCGCCCATATCCGCGCCTTGGCCTGCTCGTATGCCTCGAGTGTCCCGTGTACGTCGAGATGGTCGGGAGCAAAGTTGAGCCAGGCTCCGATGGCGGGGCTGAACGTTGCTGAGTGCCCGAGCCGAAACGACGACGCCTCGACCACGAAGGACTCGGCAACGGGATCGTCGATTGCCGAGACAAGTGGGAGTTCCATGTTCCCGGCCATCGTCGAAGCGATCCCCGCAGCATTCAGCATTTGGGTCACGAGGGTGGTCACGGTCGTCTTGCCGTTCGTGCCCGTTATCGCAACAATTGGCCGATCGTCCCACTGGCCGGCGAGGTCGAATTCGCTGGTTACGGGAACCCCTCGCTCTGCCGCGATCGCAAAGACCGGGTGGGCGGCGGGCAGGCCTGGCGTGGGCAACAGGTGGCTCGCAGGCTTGACCAGGGACCGGAGTTCGTCGCTATCCGGTGAAACCCGAAGCTCCACACCGGCATCGGCGGCGGTTTCCAACGCTTGTTCAGATGGAGAATCGTCGACCACCACTACCTCGATGTCTCGCGCGGTCAACGCCGCAACCACCGCTCGGCCATGGAGGCCGTAGCCGACTACCAGGACGCGACTCCTCGATGAGAGTTCGGTGGTCGCGCTCACGGCCCAACAACCTCGGCCAAGTCAGAGATCTCCACGAAGTCCGCATAGAAGATGCCCAGGGCGACGGCCGTGAGGAATCCCGCGATTATCCAGAAGCGCACGATCACGGTGGTTTCGGGCCAACCCAGCAGCTCGAAATGGTGGTGGACCGGCGCCATACGAAACACGCGCTTGCCGGTCGATTGGAAGGCACTGATCTGGATGATCACCGAGAGGGTCTCCAGGACGAAGAGGCCGCCGATGATCGGCAACAAGAGATCCGTCTTGGTTGCCAGAGCCAGACACGCCAGCCCTGTTCCGATCGCCAGCGAGCCGGTATCACCCATACAAATCTGAGCTGGGGCGGCATTCCACCACAAGAACCCCACACAGGCTCCGAGCATCGCCACCGCCACCACCGCGAGGTCGAGTGCGTGATCGATGTCATAAATGGCAGGGTTTCGAAAGGCCCAGAAAGCAATCACCGTGAATGCGCTGAAGGAGAGGATGCCTGATCCGGCGGCGAGCCCGTCAAGTCCGTCGGTCAGGTTGACGGCGTTCGCCGTGGCGAGAATCAGCACCACCGCCCAGATGACCCAACCCACCGGACCCAGGTCCAGACTGAAGGAGTCCCAACGGGTGAACCCGATCTCGGTATGCACGTCGGTGCTCGACACCATCAGGATCGCGAACCCGAAGGCCACCGCAAGCAGACCGATGACCTTTGCTCGTTTGCTCAGACCGAGGTTCCGCTCGCGCGAGACCTTGATCCAGTCGTCGATCAGGCCGACTGTTCCGGCCCCCGCAATCGCCAACATGACAAAGATGCCGGTTCGGGTGTAGATGCCGTTGTAGAAGTCGCTGATCAGATAGGCGATCAGGGAACCAGCGACGATCGCGGCGCCGCCCATCGTCGGGGTTCCGGCCTTGGTTTGGTGGCCGTCGGGACCATCGTCGCGAATCGGTTGACCTATACGATGCCGCGTCAACCACTCGATCAGGAACTTCGTTCCGACAAGTGAGACCCCACCTGCGACCCCGACGGCGATAAGCAACCGGATCACGAGCCGCCTCCGGCAACAAGTTCCCGCACGACGGCTCGGTCATCGAAGTCGATCCGTGTGTCTCCAATGGTCTGGGTTGTCTCGTGACCCTTGCCAGCGACCACTACGACAGCGTTTGGGTCGTGGGTTTCCAGGGCGAGGGCGATCGCGCGACGCCGATCGGGTTCGATATCAACGCGGGAATCGGGATTTGTCCCTCGATGAATGTCCACGATTATCGCGTCCGGGTCTTCCGATCTCGGATTGTCGGAGGTCAGGATCACGTGATCGCTCAGGCTGGAGGCTGCTGCACCCATGAGTGGCCGCTTTGCCCGATCCCGATCTCCCCCGGCGCCGAAGACCACGCAGAGCGGGGCCAAAGGGTCGATTTCTCGGACCGAACGCAGCACTTGTTCGAGCCCCGCGGGCGTGTGGCTGTAGTCGACGATCACGGTGGCGGTACCTTGTCGAGATCCCGAGACGACCTCGAACCGGCCAGGCACCGCCTCAGCGGCGGCCAGGCCCGCCGCGATGTCCGGCTCGGAGAATCCGAGCGCTCGGCAGGTTTCTGCGGCAGCCAGGGCGTTCTCGATGTTGAACAGGCCGGGTAGGCCAACGCTGACCTGTTGTGATCGCCATATGAACGTCGATCCATCGAACGACAGCGTCACATCCGAGAGATCGTCAACACGAAAGGTGCTCTTGGGTACAGCGACGCGTTCGGCCAGTTGTGCCCCGCGGGCGTCGCCGACGTTGATGACGGCGGCATCGATCCGGCCCTCTTGAAACAACAGAGCCTTGGCTTCGAAGTAGCTGTCGAGATCGCCGTGATAGTCGAGGTGATCAGCGCTCAGGTTCGTGAACACCCCCAGTTCGAAGTGTGTGCCCGTCACTCGGTGTTGGGCGAGCGCGTGAGAGGACACTTCCATTGCGACCAGATCGAGTCCCGACTCGACGAACGACCTGAGCTGGCATTGAAGCCGGGGCGCTTCGAGAGTCGTCAGGGTCGACGTCAAGGTGCCCAGCACCTCGGCACGTTGGCCTAGGTCGTTGCAGATGGACGCAACGAGGTGTGCCGTAGTTGTCTTGCCGTTCGTGCCCGTGATTCCGACCACCCGTAACTGCTTCGAGGGTTCGCCTGCCAGGGTGGAAGCGAACCAACCCATCGCCTCGCGGACGTTGTCGACTCGAACCTGCGTCGCTTCGACGTCGAGCCATCTGTCCACCAAGAGAGCCGTCGCACCGGCGCTGACGGCTTGGGCGGCGAAGGTGTGACCGTCCACGGTGTCACCTTTCACGCAAGCAAACAGATCTCCCGGACGAACTCTCCGACTGTCGAACTCGATTCGCTCTACGGCAGCGCGGCCTGAGTGGCCTCGCGTCTCGACCCCCAGTTCGACTCCGAAGCTGCCAACGCCGGCGACGAGATCAGACAGGAGCATCAGTTCGCCCCGGCCATCTGAGACTTGGCGGTGCCAACGGCTTGTTCCTCGGCCTCATCGCGCCCGGCCTTCGACTTCCTCTTGGCCTTCTCTGGCGCCCCGGTTGCGGAGCTCGCAGACCCAACCGTTTCGATCACGAGGTCGGTCCGCGGTGACACCTGGTAATGGCGCAGTGTCCAACCGGCCAACTCGCCGAATAGAGGAGCCGCAATACGACTCGCGTAGATCTCGTTCACCGGTTCATCGAGGATGACGATCATGGAGTACTGCGGGTCGTCCGCAGGGAAGAAGCCGGCAACCGTCGCCACGTGGTGAAAGTTGCCCTCGGCGTCTCGGTACGTACCCGTCTCCGCTTGCGCTTTTCGCGCCGTGCCGGTCTTGGCTGCGATCGAATACCCGGGAACCGCGGCAGCTTGTGCCGTGCCATAGTCGGCGACTTGCCTGAGCATGTCGGTTACGTCCTCAGCTGCATCTCGCTCAATGACCCGCCGCGCCGAAGGTGACGCTACCGGGACAGGCCCATCGACGTCATTCACTTCCCGGATCAGGCGAGGAGCCACGTACAGTCCGTCGTTGGCGATCACGTTGAAAGCCATCAACATTTGGAGCGGCGTCACCGATATGCCCTGACCAATGGCGATTGTGGCGAAGGACGTGCCTGACCAATCGTCGAGGTCGCGAAAGATCCCCCGAGACTCCCCCGGGAAGTCCAGCCCGCTCGGCTGCCCGAACCCGAAGGACCGCAAGTAGTCGTGGAATTTGCCGTCGCCGAGCGCGTCGGCCCACAGGATCGTCCAGTTGTTCGAGGAGCGGACGAGAATGTCGGTGACCGACATCGGTCGCGTGCCGTAGATTTCGTCGTCGGTGAACGTCTCGTCGTAGATCTCCAGTCGATCCGAAACCGTTCTCGATGTCTGGGGGGTGGCGAGCCCCTCGTTCAAGACCCCGGCGAAGGTGACAGCCTTCATGACCGAGGCGGGTTCGTAGGTCCAGATCACCGCCCGGTTGTCCGATGTCGGTACGACTCGCCCGCTCTCGGTCCGACCGATCGTCGCCATCGCGAGGACGTCTCCGGTTGCCGGTTCACTGATTACGACGATGCCTGCTTCTGCACCCGTTGTAGCGACGTGTTCCGAAAGCGTCTTCTCCACCTCGAATTGCAGCGCGCGATCGAGCGTCAGGGTGATGTTGGCTCCGTCCACCGCAGGGCGGCGCTGCCTCTCGCCCTCTGGGATCGTTCGGCCGTTCAGGCCCCGTTCAGAGATGAGCTCACCCGGCACGCCTGCCAACGATCGATCGAGCTGAGCCTCGAGCCCCGATATGGCCTCGTTGTCGAACCCGACGTCCCCGATCACCCCCCGTGCCAACTTGTCGCCGTTCGGATGGAAACGTTGTGGTTCTGCGCCTACGTACACCCCGTCGAGACCAAGCGCGCGTATCTTCTCTGCGACCAACTCGGTGCTTGGCCTTTGCAGGTATTCGAAGCGGGTGGACGCCGAGAGCGTTGTTTCGAGCTCATCTTCACCAACACCCAGAACAGGGGCCAACGCTGCAGCGTGTTGGTTGGGCTGTCCGATCAGACCCGGGTCCGCATAGATCACCGGCGTGTTGATGGATATTGCCAGTTCCTCGCCGTTGCGGTCGAGGATGTCGCCGCGCTGACCTGGCAACAGCGTGGTGAAGATGCGCTGATCTTCGCCCCATGCAACGTAGCGGTCGCGGTCGATGACCTGTATGCGGAGCAACTGGAACACAAGCGCGAGGACCAGTAGAGCGATTACAACCACCATCACACCGATGCGGCGTCGAGGGTCGTAGGTGGGCCCGGTCCCCAGCGTCCTCATTCGTCCGGCACCTGACTCGGCATCAACTCTTCAACCGAGATCGGCTCGAGGTAATCGACCACACTCGGTTCGATCATGCCCAGGTTCGACAAGGCAATCATCCGTATCCGTTCGGGGGATTCGAGCTTGGCGACCTCCAGCCTCAGGCGCTGGTTCATCCGCGACGCTGTCTCGATCTCGCGGTCGAGATCGTCAATGGCGCTTTGTGAGGAGACGATGACCGCCTGGAACGCGACCAGTCCGAAAAGAATCAACGTGGCCAGGACGCACAGACTGATCGTTGTCAGGCGCAGGGTCTTCCTGGGGGCACCGACCGTTGTGAGCGGCTGCGCCCGGTTGGAGTCTGGGGAATCGACGTCTACATTCCCGACCGTGGGCGCCCTCACGCCCCGAACCCCGGCGTGGGTTGCCTTCATGCCGGGGGCCCTAATCGCTCGAACGACCGAAGCCGGGCAGCCGAAGCCCGAGGGTTCGCCTCAACCTCTGCTTCGCTGGCGGTACGGCCCCCCCGTCGCAGGAGGCGAATAGAAGGGGGCTCAGGCGGTGGGAGACCCCGGGCCCCGACGCTATCCAGCCCAGCTGCTGCCCGGAGCCGCCTCTTGACGATCCGGTCTTCTCCCGAGTGGTAGGACAGAACCGCGCCACGGCCGCCGGGGCCGAGGCGATCGACGGCTTGATCAATGCCGCGCTCCACCATCTCGAGTTCGGCGTTCACGGCGATGCGCAGTGCCTGGAATGATCGCCGGGCGGGGTGGCCCGGAGACCGTCTCGAAGCAGCCGGCATGGCGTCTGCGATCACAGTCGCCAGCTCCGTGGTGGTCTCGAGAGGTCTGGCTGCGACGATGGCCCTGGCAATACGCCGGGCATGGCGTTCATCGCCGAAATCCTTCAGCACCGATGCCAACGTGGCCTCGTCGCTGTCGTTGACCAGCTCAGCAGCGGATCTCGGCGACTGCGGGTCCATCCGCATGTCGAGCGGACCCTCGGAACGAAAGCTGAACCCACGGGTGGACTGATCCAACTGGTGCGACGACACCCCGAGGTCGAACAGCACCCCCGAGATGTCGGTGATACCGAGTTCATCCAACCGGCGACCGAAGTCTTCGAACGTTGCGTGGTACAACCCGACCCGATCGCTGTGCGGAGCCAGCCGAGCCTCAGCGGCCACGAGGGCAGCAGGGTCACGATCGAAGCCGATCAGGTGTACACGATCGTGGGCATCGAGAATCGCGCGGGCGTGTCCTCCTCCCCCCACGGTTGCGTCCACGACTACTCCGGTGTCGATCGGCGCAAATACCTCGAGGACTTCATCGAGCATCACGGGAATGTGGCCAAAGTCATCACCCATACGAAAACCAGGACCGGCGACTGGTGGTGAGGCCAGTCGCCGGTCTGGGGAGGAACCCAGACAAGATCGGGTGGTACCGATCTGTTGGGCGGTGGCAGTTCTCGCTACTCGGCAGTCTCCCGGCCAACGGGCGCACGTCGGGATTTCTCCCCGATCGAGCTAGATGGCAAGCGGGCGGAGTAGGGGCCTTCCATCTTGTCAGCCGGAAGACTGCCCAAAAGCGAGTACTGCTCTCCTTGTCCATGGTCATTTTCCTTGTCAGGTCTTGATCGTGTTCCTCCTGTGCGCAGCTTCAGTCGCGCCCGGCTCTGCTGTCAGAGCCACATTCCTTCGTTGATGCCCTCATCACTCGCACGCTCGACGGCCCCCCACGCTTCGGCGTCCCAGATTTCTGCTCGATCCACCACGCCGATCAGGACTACTTCCCGATCGAGGCCGGCAACGTCTCGCAGTTTCGGAGGAATCGCCAAGCGGCCTTGAGCATCTGTCTTGATCTCGCTGATGCTTGCGGCCCACCGACGTTGGTCGTTCAAAGTCACCTCGCCGGCTCGAACCCGATCCCGCAACCGCTCGGCTACACGCTGAATCTCTTCGTCCGGAAACAACAGCAGGCACGGCTCTGACGAAGAACGAGCCAAGAACGCGGTATCGATCAGCTGGCGACGAAACAACGGAGGTAGCGACAGCCGCCCCTTTTCGTCGAGCAATCGCTCGTGTTCTCCCGTGAACAACCTTGCTTCCCATCTCATTCGGGGTCCCGACAACAAGCGCTTGGTGCCAGCTGCCGGCGGCAACCCTCGACCTCGGGACATCTCTGTGCCTTTGGCCCAAATCGTACCGCTTTGTTCCCCTTACCTCCACAAGTTCCCACTTTAACCCACTTGACTCCACACAGTCAACGACCTCGACACACAATTCGGTGCGCGAACGGTCGACGATGCACTCCTGCGCTCGATCTCACAATGGAGACGCGAAGAACGGCGTACTCAGAACCGGCGCCGCGGCTGGCTCAGGTTTTAGCCAGCACCTCGAGAAACTCCGCCTCTAGGCGGCTCCTATCGACAGCAATCGTCGCTGCTGTCTCCAAGAGCTCAGCCCTGTCGTCATCGCCAAGACCGCGCACCGCGGCAAACAACCGGTCGGGGTCCCAGGCGACAGGCACGAGGCATTGGAATCGAGCGGTCGCCGCCGCGCGCCTTTGCGAGACTCCCATCACCTTGGCACCATCGATGGAGAGCTCACCGGGACCTCGCCCGGCGAAACAAACGAGTCGAGACAACCGTGTCGAGGCCATCGGGGGCAGGTGCAACTCGGTCGCCATGTCGAGAGATGCGAAGGCCTCCTGCCAGACCCGCCCCAACCACAATGGCGACTCCCCCACATCGTCAGTCCAGCGTGGGTCGTCGCGTCCGATGATCACGTCCACCCACAGCTGACTGTTCGGTGCGACCAAGACGGAGCCCCCGCCGGTGCGGCGCTTCACAACCGACAGATCCAATCGTCGGGCAGCTGCCTCGTCGATGTCTCCGACGGGTTGGCTGCTGCCCAGAACGATCGCGGCGTCCGTCACCTCTGCGATGACAACTTCGGGGGCCCGTTCGACATCCGCCGCCCTGTCGTGGATGTCCTGCGCGTGCCCGGCGATACGGACGACCCGCCAGCGACCAGACCGCCAGTTTTCGACTTCCCGGAGGCCTGTCACGCGGTCCGAGTGTCGGGCAGGTATGGCTCCCAGGCGGGTGGCACGTCGGACACCGAAAAACTCACCCAAGCGCCCGACGGAGGTTCGGACGGTGGCTTGGCCAGCCTCATGCTCGTGTCGGACAACAGCTGATCGCGTTTGCTTGCGTTACAGCGACGGCAACATGCGACGACGTTCTCCCAAATGTGCTCCCCACCACGGCTGCGGGGGTGAACATGGTCGATGCTCTCGGCGCGACTGCCGCAGTACTGACATCGGTGATCATCACGAGCAAAGACGCCTCTGCGACTCAACGCCGATCTACGCCCAAACGGGACCCGCACGAAATAGCGCAATCGGACCACGCTCGGAACCTCGATCGAGATCCGCTCCGATCTGAGGAGAAGATCAGTGACGTGAACCACATCGGCCTTGTCGGCCAGCACAAGGACACAGGCTCGGCGCGCCGAGACAACGCTGAGAGGTTCGTATGTCGCGTTCAACACCAGGGCCCTGGACATGGTTCACAAAGCTAGCGTTGCTCGATTGTCTGATCCGGGAGATAGCGGCGGGTCGTCACGACCTCAGTCGGCCACATGTGGCCACGCTCGACACCAGCTCAAGTAAGCCAAGATGTCGGATTCATCGGGCTGTGCTCGCGGATCGCCGTAGGCGGTCACGAGCCGAAAACGCACGTACTCTGCGGTTGGCACTGGCAGGAACGGTGCTCCACGCCACCACTCGCGTCGGCGGAGGCGCCAGAGCTGTCGCGCTGCAGTGGGCCACAATTCAGGGTGTCGCACCAAGGCCTTGGATGCACTCAGACTCAAACCGAGGTTCACGTTTCAAATGTTAGCCATCGGCTCCGGGTCCGGGGGACGGCAGCCGACGCCACGATTGGATCCGGCTTGCCGTACGCTGTACGCCTGCCTATCGAGACGGCGGCGAAAGAGGCCCCATTGAGTCAGCAGACAGCAGATCGCACACGAACGTTCTCCGAGCTGTTCGACGCTTTGGTCACGAACGTCAGCGTGGTGATCCAAGGCAAGGCCGACGTCATCCGCCTGGTCTCACTGGCCATGGTCGCCGAAGGTCACGTTCTGATCGAGGACGCTCCCGGCACAGGCAAGACGAGCCTGGCCAAAGCCCTCGGCCGCTCGATCGATGCCGAGGTGGGTCGTATCCAGTTCACCCCCGACTTGTTGCCGACCGATGTCGTTGGACTCTCCGTGTGGAACCGAACCGACAGCAGGTTCGAGTTTCGACCGGGACCGGTTTTTGCGGGCATCGTTCTGGCCGATGAGATCAACCGCGCGTCACCAAAAACACAGTCGGCACTACTCGAGGCAATGGCCGAGGGACAAGTGACCGTCGAAGGGGTCACCCACCCACTACGGCGGCCGTTCATGGTTCTGGCCACCCAGAACCCCCTTGACCACGAAGGCACCTATCCACTCCCCGAAAGTCAGCTGGACCGGTTCCTCATGAAAGTGTCCATGGGTTACCCAAGCCGCGACGCCGAGCTTCAGGTCCTCAACACACATGCAGCCGACGACGTGTTGTCGAATCTCGGACCGGTAGTCAGCCGCGCCGAAGTTCAGGGCATGATCGCTGCAGTGCAGACCGTTCACGTTGCACCAGCACTTCAGCGCTACCTCGTTGAACTTGCCGACGCATCGAGACGTCATCGCGACCTTGCGCTGGGAATGTCGACGCGAGCAACGCTGTCCCTGCAGCGAGTGGGTCGAGCACTCGCCGCTGCACAAGGCCGAGAGTTCGTCACCCCCGACGACATCAAAGGTTTGGCACACCCGGTCCTCGACCACCGTCTCGTCGTCACCGCCGACGCATCGCTCAGAGGTGTCACGGCCTACGACGCAACCGAGGACATCCTGGCGTCAGTGCCCATACCCCGCATGGACTGATGAACTCGGCTATGGCCCATACCTCGCCGCGGTGTTGACCAGGGCGGGCCTGGCGACCCTCATCGTCAGCATGGTTGTCTTGGCCGGCGGGCGACTCTTCGGGTTACCCGAGCTTTTCGTGCTCGGTGCTGGTGGGCTGATCGTTCTGGCGTTGGCCGTGTTGTACGTGGCGGTTAGACGGCTCCAAGTCGAGGTCTCGCGGCAGTTGAGCCCGCCCCGGGTCTACGCCGGCAACCCGTGTCGCGTTGATCTGATCCTGCGAAACAGGTCCAGGCTGCGAAGCCCGGTCCTGAAACTTCGCGACGACGTGTCGGGCACACAGGGCGTAGAGCTGTTGGTCGCGCCGATGAAACTCGGCTCAGGCACTCAGGCCGTATACCGGTTGCCCACTGACTGACGTGGAGTCGTCGAGGTAGGTCCTCTGCGCCTGACGGTCAGCGATCCTTTCGGTCTGGCCCGATTGACCACGACGGGCGATCGCGAGGTCTCGCTCATCGTGTACC
>JBPCTU010000151.1:0-2595 GCA_051011515.1 Acidimicrobiales bacterium | reverse complement strand
GTGCTGTACAGGGTCAGGGACGGTCAGGTGGTCGAGTTCCGCGACTTCTTCGAGGATGTCTCTGCAATGTCGGCGTTCTGGAGCTGACAGTCTGGCGGGTATGCCCGATGTCACGTTAGGGATGCCGCTTGGGTGTCCCCGAGCCGGCGGTTGGGGGACGGTCAGGCGTCGTCGGTGAGCTCTGTGGTTCGTGCACTCACAGCGGCGACCGCTGACCAATCGTTGCGGTGGGCGTTGTATGCGATGTGGTCGAGCCCGATGTGCAGGTAGCAGGCAGCGAATCGTTCTTGCCTGTTCTCGATCTCGATCCCATCGCGCTCCCAGATCGCATCCAGTTCGGATCGCGCTATCTGGGGCTTTGCCTTGGGCAGCCACGGTGACCAGAAATCGAGCACGGCCAAATCGTAGAGGTGATCTCCGTAGATCGATTCACCCCAGTCGAAGACCCCGGTGATCTGAGCCTTGCGGGCGTGCACGTTCGCATTGACGAGGTCGCGATGCACGAGGCTGCGCGGAACGTCGTCGACAGCAATCGTTTCGAGGAGTCGATGCCACTGTCGAAACCGCTCGAAGGCGACGGGGGCTTGTTGTTCCAGCTTGGCTCGCCAGCCCGAAGTCCGGGTCTGGGGGGCATCGGACTCGACCGAAAGGAGGTACTCCCGCCAACTCTGGAATGCTGCCGCGCCGCTGCCGTCCCAGCGTCCCCAACCAGGGTGGTTGCCGAGGTCTGCGAGGCGAAGGCTCTCCAGTAGCCGAGCGATTGCAGCGCCGAGCTGTGCCCAGTCGTTGTCTTCCAACGGTGTCCCTGATGCTCGCTGAGAGATCGCGTATTCCGTTCCCAGGCCCGAACCGATCTCGGTCACTTCGGGGATCGGCAAGTCACGGCTTGCCCAACGACTCGCCCGTTCATCTCTTAAGTAGTCCTCGGCATGGTCCCCAAAGCGGATGACTAGATCGCAGTCCCCCATTGCGAAGCCAAAGCACGATGACCACGCCCCATCAGCGACATGGACTACTCCAGCGGCGTCGAGGTCGAGCGTGTCCTTGAGAAACCGCGTCACTTCTTCAGCCGAGAGTTCAACGCCACATGACCGGGATTGCTCGCCCACCCGCCCATCCTGACAGGTGCGCCACCATCCATTGATGTGCCGGTAGGTGATGCCGATCGCGATGTCACATACCCGGCGATCGTGGGCGGTCGGTCGAGGTTGATTGGCTCGCGGGCGGCGTGAGGTCGGTGGCGTTAGTGTCGCATAGCGAGTGTCCGCTGACCGGAGGTGCTTCACATGCGCACTGGGGTGTTGTTGGGGGGGGTCGAGTCAGGGCACCGGTGAGGAGCTCACCGCCTTTGGTCGCCGCGCTGAAGCTCTGGGGTATGACTCGATGTGGCTTCCCGAGATCGTGGGGCGTGAAGCCATGGCCAGCGCTGGCTGGCTGCTGGCGTCGACTTCCACCCTGCGTGTCGGCACGGCGATCGCGTCGGTCTATGCACGCACCGGCTCGACGGCAGCCATGGCCTCGCACACGCTGGCAGAGCTTTCAGGTGGGCGCTTCGTGTTGTCGTTGGGGGTGTCGGTTCGCTGGCTGGTGGAACAACTCGGCCAGACCTGGGAGAAGCCGTTGTCTAAGGCGGCCGACTACCTCGATGACTATGAGGCGATGGACGTACAGGTTCCCCCTCCACCCCGACCAGCCCCGGTGTACTTCGCAGCGCATGGGCCACGGATCATCGACACGGTCAAGGACAGGGTCGACGGGATCATGACCATCAACGTGCCACCGGCCCACACCGCCGACGTTCGGGCGCAGCTCCGTGATGACCAGGACCTGATCGTGTTGAAGAACATCGTGGCCGAGACCGACCCGGACAAAGCCAGAGCACAAGCACGCGAGCGCGTCGCCGTGTACCTGCTGGCACGCCAGTACTGGACACTTTGGCCGAAGTACGGCTTCGACGACTCCGACAACGTCGATGGCGGCACCGACCGGCTTATCGACATGCTGGTCGCCTGGGGCGACGCCGACAAGATCCAAGGCCAAGTCAATGAGTACTTCGACGCCGGAGCAACCGACGTCGTGCTTATGCCGGCAAGTGCAGCCGATGCAGACGAAGAAGGCATCATCGACCAACTGGCTCCCGCCCGAAGCTGACCTGCGACAAGTAACTGAAGACCATCCCCGATGTGCCGCTCGGTGACGGTCCGACGGCTATCCCCATCCCGGCGCTGGGTGATGCCCTGGAGTTGGGGCTGGGTCAGCGGGAGGGAGCCACGCTGCTTCGGATCGCGAGGACCGCTGCGCCTATCGCGATCAGCCCAGCACCGATCTTGAGGGCGGTTGTGGTGTCGGTCCCGGTGTCTGGCAGCGATGCTGGTCGTGCGGTCCAGGTGTAGATGCCGTCAGGGGCCAGCGCCACAAGGGTGTTGCCAGCAGCTGCAACGTCGTGGAAGGCCATCTCCACCGGATACTCACTCCATGATGTTCCGTTGGCAGAGAACAGCACTCTGTTGGCGGACACGCCCACAAACCCCAGGTCGCTGACCGCCATCTCGATCGGACCCGGATCGATATCGGCCATCGCCCAGGTACTTCCCT
>JBPCTU010000150.1:0-6726 GCA_051011515.1 Acidimicrobiales bacterium | reverse complement strand
GGAGCACGTTTGCGAAGACAACCCATCCCCAGGATGGGGCCCAAATCACCAAGAGCGGAACCGGTAGTGCGAACAGCCATCCGACAACCAACACCGGCTTGCGGCCGATCCGGTCGGAGAGCGTGCCGGCGAAGAAGTTGGTGATCGCCTTCACGACGCCGAAGGCGGCAATGAAGGTGAGAGCTGCAGTAACTCCGGTGACTCCGAACTCTTCCTCAGCTAGCAGCGGGAGGACAGTGCGTTCTTGGCCGAGTACGCCGCCGACGAGGGCGTTGACGCCGACGAGAATCGAGAACTGGGCGAGGTTCTCTCGCAGACCCAGCTTGACCTCTTCACCGGAGCCCGGAGCCTCGCCGCTTGCGGACGCTCGTCTCCTGAGCCACGTCATGACACAGGGCGCTCTCTTGTGGTGCCGATACTCGAATTGTTGTTGATCAGGCGACAACGTGCCTCAATGACCGACCAATCGGCGTCTACCTCGAAGACCCCTCGGCGCCGACGAGCCGTTCGGCTATTCCTGGTCCGCCCAGGGCTGAGGTGCGATTGGCTAGGTTTCACCCAGGCGCTAGCCATTGGAGTCGACGAGACCCACAAGACGAAGCGGAGGGCCGTGACAAACATCCCTGGCACGATGAGGGCTGCACTGCTGCGCGGCCGTGGTGGTCCCGACAAACTCGAGGTAGTGGGCAACTACCCGGTACCCACGCCCGCCAGTGGCGAGGTGTTGATTCGCGTGTCTGCTTGTGGTGTCAACAACACCGACATCAACACTCGCGTGGGTTGGTACAGCCGGTCGGTCACGGGCGCCACAACAGGTGACGGCTTCGAAGAGGCTCGGAGTGATGACGCGACCTGGGGGCGCGGGGGCCTGACTTTTCCTCGCATCCAGGGTGCCGATCCCAGCGGACGAGTGATGATGGTCGGACCTGGCGTTGACGAAACACTTGTCGGCCGGCGTGTGCTCGTTGATCCCTGGCTACGAGACCCCGTGAGCCCGCAAGATCGTTCACTGGCCGGCTACCTTGGGAGTGAGGCGGATGGAGGTTTTGCCGAGTACTGCGTGGTGCCTGCCACCAATGTCCACCCTCACAACTCGGCGCTGCGTGACGTCGAGCTCGCAAGCATCGCGTGCAGCTGGTCGACCGCGGAGCACATGTTGCAGAGGGTCGGTCTGGTATCGGGGCAGTCGCTCGCAGTCGCAGGAGCGTCCGGGGGAGTGGGCTCGGCGCTGATCCAACTCGCGAGGCTTCGTGGTGCGGACGTGGTCGCTGTGTCGGGCATGACGAAGGCTGATCGCGTGCGAGAGCTGGGGCCGGACAAGGTGGTTCACCGCGAGGAGTCCGATGTTCCGGTTGCGGCCGCGGAGGCCAACGGCGGGCCGTTCGACGTTGTGGCCGACGTGGTCGGGGGTGAGGACTTCGGTGGTTGGTTGGACGCTCTGAAGAGGGGAGGTAGGTACGTGACCTCGGGTGCCATCGCCGGGCCTTTGGTCGACCTCGACCTGCGGACGCTCTATCTCAACGACCTCGAGCTCTATGGCGCCACGGTGTTCAGTCCTGAGATCTTCTCGGACCTGGTGAGCTACGTGGATGCCGGAGACATCTCACCCACAGTGGACGCAACATTCAGCCTCGAACGAATACACGAAGCTCAAGAGGTCTTCGGGTTGAAGAGTCACGTTGGAGCGCTGGTCATCGATTTGGACGCCTAGTCCCGAATGGTCGGCCGAGGCGGACTGATGCGCGGCGCTAGTGTTCGGTGCCTACCGTTCGGCCGCCGCCGGGCGCGTCCTGGATTCAAGAGGGGTTCAGAGGTCAGACGATGGCACAGACATCCGGCTTCGAAGTGACACCGCTGTCAGGAGCGATGGGGGCGACGGTTACCGGAGTGGATCTCAGTGCTGACATGCCCGACTCGCTGATTGGGGAACTGAGGGAGGCACTCGTCAAGAACCATCTCCTGGTATTCCGCGACCAGCACCTCGACGTCGATTCCCAGATGGCTTTCGGTCGTCGTTTCGGCGAACTGGATACACATCCATTCGTCGAGGGTGATGCCGTTCATCCCGAAATTCTGGAAGTGATCACCGAACCCGATGACGCCTTCAACTTCGGGGGTGGTTGGCATACCGACGTGACCTTCCTGCCCGAGCCCGACCTTGGCTCGATCCTGTATGCCGTAGAGGTGCCTCCCGTGGGCGGAGACACGCTCTTCGCCAACCAACACGCGGCATACGACACTCTGAGCGACATGATGAAGGACATCCTCGACGGGTTGTATGCCGTTCACTCGGCAGCCCCCCAGTACGGCACCGCCGGCTACTCAACCCAGTCGAAGGCCATGAAGACGAAGGACCCGCACCTCGCTTCGGCGACCGTTGAACACCCGGTGGTTCGCACTCACCCAGAGAATGGCCGGAAGGGCCTGTACGTGAACCAGTCGTTCACGACGAGAATCAAAGGGCTCAACCTCGACGAGTCACGGGCGCTCCTGAGGTTCCTGTTGCGTCACGCTGTCCGGGAGGACTTCACTTGTCGGGTGAGTTGGGGCAAGGGAACGCTTGCGTTCTGGGACAACCGCAGCGTGCAGCACTATGCCCTGCACGACTATGCCGGTCATCGGCGCCACATGAGACGCATCACCGTGAAGGGAGACCGGCCGTTTTGAGACGCGCGTATCGGTCCTCGTAGGGTTGGCCCATGGGACAGGACTGGTCTGAGGACGACATTGGTGATCAGACGGGCCGAGTTGCGTTGGTCACCGGCGCCAACGCGGGAATCGGATACGAGGCGGCACGTGCGCTGGCCGAGAACGGTGCACGGGTTCTGTTCGGCTGCCGGAACCCGGCGCGCGCCACCGCCGCCGTTGCGCAACTGAAAGAAGCAGCCCCGGATGTAGACGTCGACATCGTGCCGCTCGACCTCGCTGACCTGAGTTCGATAACCACGGCGGTTTTGCAGGTTTCCGGCGAAGACCGGCTCGACCTGCTGATCAACAACGCCGGGATCATGGCAGTGCCCCGAGGCGAGACCGTCGACGGGTTCGAGTCACAAATGGGAGTCAATCACCTCGGACACTTCGCGCTGACCGCTGGCCTCATCTCCAAGCTCCGCGAAACCGGAGGATCGCGGGTGGTAACCGTTAGCAGTTCTGCCCACAAGGGCGGCAAGATCAACGTCGACGATCTGATGGCGACGAAACGGTACGGCCGAGTGCGGCAGTACTGCCATAGCAAGCTCGCGAATCTCCTGTTCGCCTTCGAGCTCGACAGGAGGCTGCGGGCCGCTGACGCCGACACGATCTCGACAGCCGCTCACCCGGGTACCTCCGAGACCGAGCTGGGCCGCGACCTTCCACGGTCGCTGCGCTTGGTCACGCCGCTGATGGCACGTTCAGTACAGCCCGCTCAGATGGGCGCGTTGCCGACCCTTAGGGCCGCGGTCGATCCCGGGGCCCAAGGCGGCGACTACTACGGCCCCAGCTCGAAGTCGGAGATGAATGGCCCACCGGTCCTGGTGTCGCCCTCCAAGCGGGCCCAGGACGCCGCGATGGCAAAACAGTTGTGGGACCTCTCCGAAGAGCTCACCGGCGTGGAGTTTGATCTTTGAGCTCGGGGGTTCGGCCCGTCCTCGGTGTCTCGATCTCGGCGCCGCCGGTCTGGCACGCAGCTAGTCTGCACCGACATGAGCGACGGTAGGCCGCGGATCGCTGTCGAGCCTCCGTGCTGGAGGCGCGACGCACTCGTGGCTGCGGTCGAAGCGGGTGGTGGCGAGGTTGTTGCACTCGACGAAGCAACGGCCCTGGTCTGGGCCGATCCTCAGGCCCCAGAGCTGCTGCCAGAGCACACACACGCCGGTATCGACTGGGTGCAGCTGCCATACGCAGGCATCGAGCCGTTCATCGATCTACTCGATCGCGATCGAGTCTGGACATGTGGAAAGGGCGTCTACACGCGTCCGGTCGCCGAGCACATCCTGGCGCTTGCATTGGCAGCGTTCCACAACCTTGGCCCTTATTCGGCAGCGTCAGAGTGGTCGGGTCCGGTCGGACGAAACCTGTTCGGTAGCAGGGTTTTACTGCTTGGGGGAGGGGGTATCACGACCGACCTGCTCGAGTTGCTCGCCCCGTTCGACACCCACAACGTCGTTCTCCGTCGAGTCCCCGAGGCGCTGGATGGCGCAGACCATGTCGGGACCCTGGACGACCTGCACGCCGAGCTACCTCAGGCTGACCTTGTTGTCTTGGCCCTCGCAGTAACTCCCCAGACGATTGGCGTGATCGGAGCCCACGAGTTGGGCCTCATAGGTCCTGACTCCTGGCTGATCAACCTCGCCCGGGGAGTTCACGTTGACACCGACGCCCTCGTCGAAGCGCTCGAGAACGGAGCGATCGGAGGGGCCTGCCTCGATGTCACAGATCCGGAGCCGCTGCCGCAGGGGCACCCGCTCTGGTCATTCGACAACTGCATCATCACCCCACACGTCGGCAACACACCCGAGATGGGTTTGGAGTTGCTCGCCGACCGCGTGACGGAGAACACCGGGCTCTACGCAAGGGGCGACCCCCTCATCGGCCCCGTTGATCTCGACCTCGGCTACTGACCCAGCGCGACTGACGTAGGGGTTGTGACAGAATCCCCGACGTGACCGGCTACCACCTCGCACAGTTCAACATCGGCCGAGCCCATGTTCCGCTCGACGATGAGGCCATTGCCGAGTTCGTCAGAGCGCTTGGTCCCATCAATGAACTGGCGGAGCTGAGTCCGGGTTTCGTCTGGCGGCTGGTGGACGAGTCCGGCCAGTCATCGAGCTACGTGGAGGTTCCGGAGATCGACGATCCGTTGATGTTGGTCAACTACTCGATATGGACGGACTTGGAATCGCTACGGCACTTCGTTCACAAGAGCGGCCACATGAGTTACCTGAGGCGACGCGGGGAATGGTTCGAGCCGGCGACCGAGGCTACGTCGGTGTGTTGGTGGATAGCCGAGGGCGAGATCCCGAGCGTCAGCGAGGCCTACGCCGCCCTGATGGCGTTGCGTAGCGATGGTCCTTCACAAAAGGGCTGGCCAATGAACCAAGCCCTGGATCCACCGGGCTGACCGCCTCATTTGTTGGTGGCTCCGCGCTGTCTGGCCCAACGCGCGTCACCGGTCGCGGGGTGAGAACAGAGCTCCAGGGTTCATCAGACCGTGCGGGTCCAGGGAGTCTTTCACCGACCTCATCAGTTCCCATTCCAGCTCCGACTTCTGAGCTCTCACGCGTTCGTTCAACAGACGTCCGATCCCATGCTCTGCGCTGAGTGTTCCCCCGAACTCGAACGTCGTCTCATCGATCCGGCCTACGAGGCTGGGAACCCGTTTTTCGAAGTCTCTGATGTCGGCGACATCAAGTGGGAGGACCATCATGTGAAGGTTGCCGTCGCCGACATGCCCGAATCCGTACGCGAGGGCGTCGGGCACTATCTCAGCGGCGATTGTTTGGACCGAGTCATGGAAGTCGGGGATCGAATCGATCGGGACGGCGATATCCAACTTGACCCCAACAGCCTGTGTCTGCGGGTAGATGCGAGCAGGCGTGAGTTCATCGCGAATCCGCCACAGCCGCGCCTCTTGCTCGGGAGTTGCTGCCACCACGCCGTCGACAATCAACGAAGCGTCCGCCCATGCGGACAACATCTCGGCCAGGAGGTCGTCGATTGGCTGCGAGCAAGCGACCTTGACGAGAACGTAGAACTCACCGTCGACGCCGAGCGGCCTGGGGATGTCGTAGACATCGCAGGCCCGTGCGAGCGCCACTTCGGGCATCAACTCGAACGCCGTGAGCGTCCCCATCGAGATCGACTGAGCGAGGTCGTACATGGCCATGAGGCCGGTTAGGTCTGTCATCGTCGCCAACGCGCTCTGCTGGTGCGGTGTCGCTGGGCGCAACTTCACTACAGCACGGGTCACCACGCCGAGTGTTCCCTCTGAACCGATGAACAGCTGTTTCAGGTCATAACCCGACGAGTCCTTGCGCAACGTCCTCAGGCCATCCCAAATGCATCCGTCGGGCAGAACCACCTCGAGTCCCAAAACTTGCTCCCGCATGTTGCCGTAGCGCAGCACGTTGTTGCCCCCGGCGTTGGTCGCGACGGCCCCACCTACCGTGGCGGAACCGCGTGCGCCCCAGTCTGGAGCGAACAACCGGCCGACGGACGTTGCTGCTTCCTGGACAGCTGAGATTGTGACCCCGGCTTCTACCGTCATCGTCGAGCGATCGACGTCGATCGACTCGATGTTGTTCATCCGGCTCATCGAGAGGAGGACGGATGGATGATCTGCGGTGGGGATGGCTCCGCCGGAAAGGCCGGTGTTACCGCCCTGGGTGACGATGGGGGTCTGGTGAGATGCGCAACAAGCCACCACGTCCGCGACTTCGTGTGGGTTCGCGGGGCGTACCACCAGCAACGCCTCACCCTCGAAGACTCGGCGGAAGTCTGTGAGCAGCGAGGGGTCAGGTGGAGAGACGACGGCGTCTGAGCCGACAATGTCGATGAGGGCGTCTCGAAGCTGCTCGTTCGTCGAAGTGCTCAATTGGGCCGACCCCTGAATGACGTTCTCGGGTCGCATGTTAGGGGTGTTGTGCCTGGTGCTCCTCGTCCTGACGGAGCGGGTGAGGTCGGGTCGGTCGAAAGCAACACCCTCGAGCGCGATGAGGCGTTCTGCCAGCGTGAAGTGTGCACATG
>JBPCTU010000149.1:0-4994 GCA_051011515.1 Acidimicrobiales bacterium | reverse complement strand
GGTCGACCCCGGCTCGTTGTGTGAATGGGTGTACGAAGAGACCGGCAACGAGACTTTGGCGTCGTTGGTCGAGTGGTTCATCGGTGCACCGCTGCAGGTCTTGTTGATCTTGCTGGTGGCCTTCGTGGCCTCTCGCCTGCTGCGCCGCGCTGTCGACCACTTCGGCCAGAAGCTGACCGATGACCAGGAGAACGACACTCTCCGACGGGTCCGGTCAGGGCGCGCCGGGCAACTATTGTCCGACAAGGAGCTCGACGACCGAGCCAAGGCGCGTACCGAAACGTTGACCTCGGTGTTGTCGAGCACGACGACGCTGATCGTCTGGACAATCGCCACGCTGCTCGTGCTCGGCGAGCTGGGCATCAGCCTCGCTCCGCTCATTGCCGGTGCTGGTATTGCGGGCGTGGCACTCGGTTTCGGGGCTCAGAGCGTCGTAGGAGACTTCTTGAGCGGATTCTTCATCCTGGTCGAGGATCAGTACGGGGTCGGCGACGTCGTCGACGTTGGCGAGGTCACCGGGAATGTCGAGCGAGTGACACTGCGAACGACGGTGTTGCGCGACCTCCACGGCAACGTTTGGTATGTGCCCAATGGCCAGATCCGCCGCACGGGCAACATGTCACAGCTCTGGTCCCGAGCGGTTCTCGACATCGAAGTCGCCTACGAGACCGACCTCCGTCTTGCGGAGGGAATCATCCAGCGAGTCGCCGACGACCTCTGGCAGGACAAGTCGTTCGACGACGGCGACATCATCGATGCACCCGAGGTGTGGGGCGTCGAAAAGCTGGGCGCCGATGGTGTCGTCATCCGGCTCGTGGTCAAGACCGACCCGGCCGAGCAGTGGGGCGTCGCTCGAGAGCTTCGGCTCCGGATCAAAGAGGCCTTTGACATCGCTGGGGTCGAGATCCCCTATCCACAGCGAAACGTCTGGCTCAACGAAGCCGAGGCGAGCGCCGATCCGGACCAGGCCGACATCGCTACTGCGCCGGTGAGACGCCGAGCCGAGGTCGACGCCGATCAGGTGCCGCCCGCTGACCTCTCGCTGGGTTAGATCGAGTCTTTGGACAACGCTGTCGGGTCAAAAATGCAGCGGGGCGTGGCCGTTTGACCACGCCCCGCGGGGGATTTGAAACCACGTCCGCTTCGTGGATTGGCCCGAGACGTGGTGCCACTGCCACTGGTTCCCGCCAGGAATGGCAACTCAGTTCCGCCTGAGTACAAAGAGTTTGTGGCCACCACGTCTCGGTTTGGAGAGCATCGCAGACCGTTCTTGAGCCATTCTTGAGTCGTGGAACCAGCAGGTGAACTGCGCCCAGAGCTCTCGCTGAGGTTGTTGGGCGGGCTTTCGCTGACAATCGACGGCGAGCCGGTCGACTTCGCCGCACCCATGCACCGGGCGCTCCTCGCGATCCTTGGTATCAATGCGAACACGATCGTGTCGACCGAGCATTTGATCGATGAGTTGTGGGGGCGGGGTGCCCCGGACGGGGCGCGGGCGACCTTGCAGTCGTATGTGTCGGTGATTCGAAAGCGGTGTCGTGAGATGGGGCGTGACGGGCTGATCGAGACGATTCAGCCCGGCTACGTCCTGCACCTCGACCCTGAGGAGTCCGACGTTTCTCAGTTCCGCTCCCACGTGGCGGCGGCGCGGCATGTCGACGTGTCTCCCGATTCGGATGGCTACTCGTCTCTCGAGGCGGCGTTGGCCCTGGTCGATGGCCGAGTGCTGGAGGATCTCGCCCACCTCGACACTGTCCGAATGTTCGCGAACAACATCGAAGACACGTATCGCTGGGCGATAGAGCAGAGGGTCGAGGCCGACCTCGCTCGCGGCGAAGCATCGGCAGTGGTGCCGAGCCTTCGCCGCACGGTCGAGGCCTTCCCGCTCGAAGAACGGATGTGGAGCTTGTTGATGCGGGCTCTCTATCACGCCGGTCGCCAAGCCGAGGCTCTACGCGCCTACCAGGAGCTCAGGGAGGTCTTGGCACGTGAGCTCGGCGTAGAACCATCGGAGGAAGTCCGTGAGGTGGAGACGGCAATCCTTACCGGCACACTCCCATCTACTCCTGCCTCCTGGGGCACGCCGCGCCGGGTTTCCTCGCCGCCCAACCCGACCACTCCGCTTTTTGGTCGAGTTGCCGACCTCAACGATCTGGAGGCGGCACTTTCCACCCATCGACTCGTCACGGTCACCGGGCCCGGAGGGTGTGGGAAGACCCGCCTTGCCGTCGAGGCAGCCGGAACCCTGGCAGCGCGTTATGACCAAGTCGTCTGGGTGGAGCTCAACACTGTCGAGGATCCTGCAGGCGTGGAGGATGCTGTCGCTGCTTCGTTGGGGCTGATCCGCCGACGTGAGGAAGGTGTCCTCGACATGGTGGCTGACGCGCTTCAGGACAAGAACACCCTCATGGTTGTCGACAACTGCGAACACCTGGTCGACCACGCGGCACTCGTCATACAACACGTCGTGAGCACCTGTCCGGAGCTGACCGTCCTGGCCACCAGCAGAGAGCGGTTGCTCATTGCCGGCGAACAAACCGTTGCAGTGCGGCCGCTGGCATCGGCGAGTCCGCTCGAGCTCACCCGGTCCCGGTTCGAGAAGCCGAGTGACGCGGCTGCAATGTTCATCGATCGGGCGGGCATGGAGCCGCCTGATGAGCCTGAGTTGGCAGTGGTGGAGGCGATCTCAGCTCAGCTCGACGGGATCCCGCTCGCGATCGAACTTGCCGCCCCGCTCGTCGCGACGATGACCCTTGACGAAATCGCAGATCGGCTACTCGACCGCTTCCGACTGCTGGGCGAATCGCACCGAAGCGCTCGACCCCAGCATCGGACCCTTCGAGCTGTCGTCGAGTGGAGTCACGAGCTATTGGACCCCGAAGAGCGACGTGCTTTCGCCGCTCTCTCTCTGTTTCGGGGCCAGTTCTCGGTAGAGGCGGCTGTTGATGTAGCGAATGCGGTCGGCGTCGACGCTCGCGCAGTGATGCCGCGGTTGGTCCGCAAATCAGTCGTGCTGTTGGACGGCGCGGGTGCCACCAGTCGATACCGAATGCTCGAATCGCTGCGGGTGTTCGCTCACGAGCAGCTGAGCGCGGATCGCGAACTCGAACGCGCCGTCGAGGCGGCGTTTGTCGAGCACTATGCCGAACTCGCTCGTCGATGGGGCTACCGCCAACAAATGGCGAAGGTGACGGGGTGGCTCAGCGAACTCGGCCCCGACATCTCGAACCTCCAGACCGCCGTGAGCCTGGCGCAGGCCTCTGACGTCGACAGAGCCCTTGTCTTCATCGAGGTGTTCCAGTGGTACTACAGCTATCTGGGTCCAATGGGCGAGACTCGACAGTGGTTGAGGAGACTGGTTCGGACCCATGAACTGACCCCGGAGCAGTACACGGTGGTCCAGACCGCGCGGGCGGCGTTGGCGAACTTCAGCGGCGACTACGGCGCTACGGCCGAGCTTGCCGAGGATGCTCTCGCATCGGCGCGCGAGCTGGACGACAAGAAACGACTGAATGCAGCGCTCATCATTCGAGGCACGACGGCGACGTTCGAAGGGAAGTTCGAGCGCGCAGCGTCCTGTTTCGTCGAGGGAGCGAAGCTGTCCGAGGAGCTGGGAGATCTCGGAGGGATAGCCGCCTCAATGTTGTTCTGGGGTGTGGCCCACCGTCGTATGGGCAACTTCGAGGAGGCAAGAACACATCTAGATCTTGCATTTGATGCCTTCAGCCGCCTGGACGACGACCGTGGTGTTGCCATGGTCATCGGGAACCTCGGTCGGTTGGCCCATCAGGAAGGGGACTACGAACGGGCAAAGGACCTGACTCGGCGGGGGATGCGGTTGGCGACAGACAGCCTCGATCTCCTGGTGACCGCTCAGACGGCTCTGTTCTGTGGCCACCTGGCCCTGGACCGGGGCGATTTGGAGCAGTCGTTGGCGGACCTCGAGGTCGCTCTCCGTCATTCGGTCCTGCTCGGCAACGACACGCTGAGCTCGGCCGCATTGGAGTGGATGGTGCTGGTCGGTGGCGGCCAACCGAGCGATGTGGCGGTGATCGACGCGTTCACCGAGGTGCAACGCAACGCCCCGCGTACCGCTTCTCCGCGCCCCGAATGGGACGCCGCCGTCACCGGGGCGCGGGAGAGCCTGGACGCAGCCGACTATCGGGCCCTGGTTGAGCGGGGCCGGCGGATGTCCATGGACGATGCGAGCGAGTATGCGCGCTCTTCGGCGCTGGCGGCGCTGCCGGGACCGGGTATCAGCCGAGGGTCTTCAGGGCAGCGTTAGCTGCATCGAGGTCGGCTCGTGCGGCAGCGAGACGGTCGCGGGTCTCTTGGACCAACTCGGGCTTGGCGTTGTTGACGTACCCTTCGTTGGCGAGCTTCGTCTCGAACCCGCCGATTTGTTTCGACTTCGCATCGACGATCTTTGCGAGCCGCGCCCGCTCGGCGTCGAGGTCAGACTCGTCGACCAGCCCTGACACGAGGATCTCCGAACCTTCGAATGCGAGCGAACTCGCCACGGCGGGTCGCTCCTCGAGGGGTACTACCGCACCGATACCCGCCAGCGTTTCGACGACACCTTCGGCGCTGTCTGTCAGTGACAAGACTTGAGGCGTGACGTGCAGGGTTACCCGCTGACGGGGCTTCACGTCCCGTTCGGAGCGCAGTGCTCGCACCAGCCCGACGAGGGAGTTTGCTCGATCGAACAGGGGGATTGCGGCGGGATCGACGGCGACCTCGTCGACATTTGGCCAGGCTGCAAGCGCGAGCAGATCGGCCGGTGGTGCATCGACGCCGATGACCCCGCCACTCCGCGCTTCGGAAACGTGGGGCCACAAGGTCTCGGTGACAAATGGGCACACCGGGTGCATGAGTCGGAGCGAGGTGTCGAGAACCAGACCTAGTACCACCTGTTGGTCCGGGTTCTCGTCGATGGTCGGTTTGATGGCCTCGAGGTACCGGTCGCAAACGTCGTGCCACACGAAGTCGTACAG
>JBPCTU010000148.1:0-9127 GCA_051011515.1 Acidimicrobiales bacterium | reverse complement strand
GTCGACGAGTTGGCCAGCGAGCTGAGCAAGACATCGGCAACTGATCCAGGCGTTGCCGCACTGTACATCGACCTCGATCGTTTCAAGCTCATCAATGACGAGCACAGTCACGCGCTCGGCGACGACGTCCTGTGCACTGTTGCGCAGAAGCTTGCCGACATGGTGCGCCCCGGCGACCACGTTGGTCGCCTCGGGGGCGACGAGTTCCTGATGATCCTGTCCGATGTAGGGCGCCCGGACGACGCATTCGCCATCGCGCTGCGTCTGGAGAACGAGATCGAAGAGGTATCGACTCTCTGGCCCGATGGGATCGCAGTCGCCGGAAGCGTCGGCGTAGCCATCGCTCGGCCGAAGGAAGGAACAGGCGAGCTGCTCGGCCGTGCAGATGCAAAGATGTACGAGCGCAAGGCGGATCGACGTTCACAACGCGAAACTGGCGCACAGGGCGGGCAATTCAGGATCGGGGCAAGATGACCTTCTTCGACAGGTTCGAGGCGGTGTACGTGATCAGTCTCAGCGATCGCGCCGACCGACGGAAGGCACTGAACCGAGAGCTGAAGAAGTCCTTCGACGGTGCGTCGATCGATTCGATCGGTGAGGTGTTCGACGCTTGCCGACCCGAGGACCCGGCAGGATTTCCGACAACAAGTATCCGGGGGTGCTTCGAGAGCCATCTGAACGTACTGCGGAGCGCTCAGGACCGGGGCGTCGACTCCGTTCTCATCCTCGAAGACGACGTGGCCTTCCCGGCCGCTGTGGTTAACCAACTCGAGGAGTCCGCCCGGCAGCTCGACACGATCGAGTGGCACTCGGCCACCTTCGGCTGCGCCGACTCATGGGGCCATCTCGCCAAACATGTCGGCGACAGAACCGACTATCACTGGACTCGGTTCTCAGGCGAAGTCCAACAGGCTCACTGTGTCGCATTCACCCGTGAAGGGATCGACCGCACCGTTGTCCACCTCGAGAAGCTGTTCAACGGGACGCCGGGCGACCGTCTCCGCGGCCCAATGCATGTCGACGGCGCATACAACGTCCAGACCTGGTCGGATCCAACATTCGTGAGGATGATGCTCACCCCACCGCTGATACCACAACGGGTAAGCCGATCAGATATCTCGCCAACTCGATTGGACGGCGTTGGCACGCTCAGGCCGGTCATCACGGCCGTGCGGGACCTCAGGGAGCAGCTGCGGCACCGACGTCAAGGGGCGTAACAACCTCGAGACCCAACTCGACCGCGGCTGGAATCTGGCGGTGGTCGAGGGTGAGGTACCTCACGGGTTCGGGCAGTCGATGAGCTGCCGCCAAGTGGACGGCGTCCACCATTCTGAGCCCGAAGCGGACGGCCAGCTCTCCCGATACCGACAAACACCTTCCGTCGACCGGCACTACATGGAACGCGTCCCAGTCGCTCGACGCCATCCGCCAGAGGGTTTCGTAGTCGAACTCGGTCATGGCCAAACGTCTGAGCGACGGCAGCAGTTCCGCCCGGGCCAACTCAGACACGCACCACACGGGTGAGTCGTCCATGGCATCGAGGACCATCGAAGACTCGGGAGTTTCGACGTACCGGTGCAGTAGGGCCGATGTGTCGAGCGCCAAGGTCGCAGCCGTCACCCGCGCACCTCGGCCAAGACGGCAGCAACCCGCACGTCGACGGCCAGCGGCACCCGCTCGGGTCGCGCCGGCTTCTGCGGCTGCGCGGGCGGTTTGACCAGTCCACCCGCGACGAGATCGTCGAGGGTCACAGCACCGATTGGCTCGATCGGCGTCAGCTGAGCCACCGGCACTCCATCGACGGTGACAACAACTCGATCGCCACGTTGGGCTCGACGGAGTACCGCAGCGACCTGACTTCGCAGCTCGCGAACACCGACGAGGCTCGTGCGACTCATCGACTCGCTGCCCATTTGCCCCCCTGAAAACTTTCGAAGCCGAATCACTGTCTCCATCTCAGGCTGTCTGTCCCAGACCATCGAGCCTTTTGGATATGGTAGGTGCGTACTCAAGTGTACACATCTCGAGGTGACGTGTCGCGGGACAGCGGTTAACCTCCCGAACGATCAACTGACGCCATAGGGGCCAATGACCAATGAACTTCGCCTTCTCCGAAGAACAAGACCAGCTGCGAGAATTCGTTCGTAGCTTCCTCGAGGACAAGTCACCCGAAGCTGCGGTGCGAGAGCAAATGGAAACCGAGCAGGGTTACGACGAAGCGGTCTGGTCACAGATGGCCGAGCAGATGGGCCTCCAAGCCCTCACCATCCCCGAGGAATACGGCGGACAGGGTTACGGATACGTCGAGCTCATAGTGGTTCTCGAAGAGATGGGCCGTGCGCTGTTGTGCGCTCCCTACTTCTCGAGCGTTGTCCTCGCAGCGAACACGCTGATCCACTCCGGTGATGAAGCCGCCAAGTCCGAGCTTCTGCCCCAGATCGCAGAGGGCACGTTGGCCACTCTCGCGTTCACCGAGGAGAGCGGGAAATGGGACGAGGCCGGCATCACCATGCAGGCGACCGCATCAGGGGACGGCTTCACACTTGACGGCACCAAGATGTATGTGCTCGACGGCCACACCGCCGACATGATCCTGGTAGCCGCCGTTACCGACGCCGGCATCAGCCTCTTCCACGTCGACGCCAACGCCGAAGGCCTGACACGGACACCGCTGGCGACGATGGATCAGACCCGCAAACAGGCCAAACTCGAGTTCTCCGGGACCCCCGCGAAGCTCATCGGTGCTAACGGTGGCGGCTGGGCGGTACTGTCCCAAGTGCTTGACCTCGCCGCAGTTGCACTAGCGGCCGAACAGGTTGGCGGCGCCCAGATGTGCCTCGACATGGCGGTCGAGTACGCCAAGGTGCGAGTGCAGTTCGGTCGCCCGATCGGCTCATTCCAAGCCATCAAACACAAGTGTGCCGACATGCTGTTGGAGGTCGAATCGGCCAAGTCCGCTGCGTACTACGCCGGTTGGTGCGCCGCAGAACTCAACGACGAGCTGCCATCCACGGCCAGCCTCGCCAAGGCCTACTGCTCAGAGGCCTACTTCCACGCCGCCGCCGAGAACATCCAGATCCACGGGGGAATCGGATTCACTTGGGAACACCCGGCCCACCTCTATTTCAAACGTGCCAAGAGCTCCGAGCTGCTCTTCGGCGATCCCACCTACCATCGCGAGCTGTTGGCACAACGCATCGGCATCTGAGCCCGCCCGATCGGCGCGCCGATTGCCAACTACGCGAGGGCCCAGTCGACGGGTTCTCGGCCTGACTCAGCCAGTGCGGCGTTTGCCCGCGAAAACGGCTTGCTGCCGAGGAATCCCCTGTGAGCCGACAGCGGGGATGGGTGAGGTGACTCGATAACCACGTGGCGGTTTGTTTCAACGAAGCTCTTCTTGGCCCGAGCCGCAGCCCCCCACAGAATGAAGACGACGCGTTCAGCCTTGGCGTTGACCGCCGAGATGACCTGATCGGTGAACTCTTCCCAGCCCTTGCCCTGGTGCGATGCTGCCTTGTGAGCTCTGACGGTAAGAGTCGCGTTCAACAGGAGCACTCCTTGCCCCGCCCAGGCTTCGAGGTTGCCGTGGTCGGGCGGTGTTGCACCCAGGTCCTGCTCGAGTTCGGCGTAGATGTTCTTGAGCGAGGGCGGAATCGCGACCCCTGGTTTGACCGAGAAACAGAGGCCATGGGCTTGACCGGGCCCGTGATAGGGGTCCTGGCCAAGGATGAGGACCTTGACGGAGTCATATGGCGTGAGGTGCAGCGCCGCAAAGACGTCGTCGTGGGGCGGGAAGACGTCATAGCGGGTTCGCTCCTCGTAGACGAACTGTTGTAGATCGGCCCAGTACGGCTTCTCGAACTCGGTTCTCAAGACCGGGTTCCAATCTGTCTTCATCGGCGGCGACGCTAGTCGATCGGGCCGGGCGGGCGGCTGGGTGTAGATCCTCCCGCTGCTACCCCTCTTCGGCGGTGGCAGAATCGGTCTCGACCTGGACCACCTGCATGGTGACCGCCACCGTCTCCTCGAGTTCCTGGGCCAGGTGATCGGCGACGTCCTCGGCGTCGGGCATCAGCGGTGACTCAGTTAGAACAATCTCGACCACCAGAGCACCCTCGACGCGTTCGGTCGCTACCCCCACCACTGCGGCCGACCAGCTGGAGTCGTCCACGAACTCCTCGACTACTTCCTCCACCGTGCCCGACGGGTCACCGGCCGGCAGAACGTGGCCTCGAGTGAAGTGCAGCGGCAACACCATGATGATCACCGCGACTGCCGCCCATCGCATGCCGCCGGCGATGGCCCCGCTGCCGGCGAGGAGATGACCGCCTGGCACGAGCCCACAGATCAGAAAGGTGATGGCTGCGGCCATGACTATCCCCGCCACGTTGGCCAGGAACAACATCAGCGCACCGCTCGCGAGCGAGTACTCGCCCAGAGCGAGCGTGATACCAACCACGGCCAGCGGCGGCACCAGTGCAACCGCCACCGCGACGCCGGTGAGTGCGTCGCTCGCCGCGCGGCGAATCTGTGCGTATGCGCCCGCAGCCCCCGCAGCCAGCGCGATTCCAAGATCCAACAAGTTCGGACTGGTTCGGGCAACGAGCTCGCCCGGGAGTGGATCGGTCGAACCCGGAAAGACAAAGGCCGTCAGAGCGGCCAGGCCGATCGCTCCAGCGGCACCAATCGCGGATATCACGGCCTGGCGGGCGACACGGTGCGGCCAACCCATCACCAGTGCAGCCGCTATACCCAGAACCGGCGTCATCAGGGGTGCCACCAACATTGCCCCGATGACAACGGCGGTGGAGTCGGCGAGCAGGCCCATGACCGCTATGAGCACAGACATGGTCATCAGCGCGGCGAAGCGGCGGGCAAACGGGCCCAACCGAGCGCCTTCGTGAAACAAGGACCTGGAGATTCTTTCGCGGTCCGAATCATCGAGGTCGCCCAGATCCCAGCGGCCGAGAATCCCCAGCAGTCCTCCGGCTACTCCGCTGGCTCCGGACTTGGCGGTACGGCGAGTCTGAAACATGGAGGCCCCCAACCTGGGTCCATGGCCGCCCGGCCTCGACGTCACGAACGTAACTCAACTGTAACAAAAAGGCAACAAGTGTAAGATTTCACGAGGGCCAGATGGCCCCGGGCCTTGCCGCTTCCAGATGACTCATCGAAGTCCCGGTTGCATTACGATTTCCTCGCCATGACGTCGGACGAGTCGCCAGAAGCTGTCGAGACACTGAGTTCGTTGGTCGAGGGGATGGTGATTCCCTTCGGCGGCAACCAGCTGAAGCAGGTGGACGCACAGCTGGCGGCCGATTTCGCGCCCGGTGACCGGCTCATCGTGGTCCAGACCACCGGAGACCTCCTCCACATCCCCGCATCGGTGTGGGACATCGCCAGCGACGCCGTGGGCCGGGCCGCCGCAGCGTTTGCCGAAATGGGCGTGGTCAGCGACATACAGATTTCGGACTTCTACGACGTTTTCGCCAACCGGTTGGCCGACGACTCAGTGTTCGACCCGATCGCCATGGCCAACGCTGACGACGTCGCGGCCGCCAGCGCGGCCGGCCGATCAGTGACCCGCCTCGACCTGTCCGACACGATGCGTCGGGACATGATCGCCGGGCTCAGGATGTGGCGAGATGCCAGATCGTCCAGGGGCAGCGTCGTAGAGAACATCCAACATGACGGCTGGCGCGTTGAGCAGCTGCAAGCCGGTCTCGGGCCGGTCGGGTTCGTGTTCGAGGGCCGCCCCAATGTTTTTGCCGACGCAACCGGGGTCATAAGGTCCGGCAACACGGTCGTGTTCCGGATCGGGTCCGACGCTCTCCGCACTGCTCAGGCCATCGTGGCCAACGCGTTGGATCCAGCGCTCGCAGAGGCAGGACTCCCGGTCGGCGCCGCCACGCTGGTGGAGAGCTCATCCAGAGCAGCCGGTCATGCGATGTTCTCCGATGAACGGCTCGCGCTAGCCGTAGCCCGCGGCTCAGGACCAGCGGTATCCCAACTCGGAGCAGTGGCTCGCCAAGCCGGCATACCCGTGAGCCTGCATGGCACGGGCGGTGCCTGGATGATCGCGGCAGTAACGGCTGACGCGAAGCTGTTCGCGTCAGCGGTCTACAACAGCCTCGACCGGAAGGTTTGCAACACGCTGAACACCGCTTGCATCGTTGCGTCTCGGGCCGACGAGCTTCTCCCGGTCTTTCTCGAGTCACTGGATCGCGCCGGCGAACGCCGCGGCGGCATCTCCAAGCTGCATGTCCTCGACTCCTCAGCCGGCCACATACCTTCGGCGTGGTTCGACGAGGCACCGATATCGAGGGCTGGCGGCCCAGTCGTAGAGCCACGCACCTCGCGCCTCGGCGTCAACGACTTGGGGATCGAATGGGAATGGGAGGATTCGCCCGAGGTGACGCTTGCCATCGTCGAATCGGTCGATGCCGCCGTGAACCTCTTCAACCAGACCTCACCGCAGTTCGCGGCGAGCCTCGTGTCGGAGGATCCGGCTGAACATGAACGCTTCTACGAGACCGTAAACGCACCCTTCGTCGGTAACGGGTTCACCCGCTGGGTCGACGGGCAGTACGCGCTCGATCGACCCGAACTCGGCCTTTCGAACTGGCAGTTCGGGCGACTGTTCGGTCGCGGCGGCGTTTTGTCGGGAGACTCCGTGTACACCGTCAGGACCCGTGCCACCCAGACCGACCCGAACATTGGTCGCTGACATGGATCGGGCTGTCATAACCGAGGTGACCGACCGACACTTCGAGCTAGCGCTCCCCACACTCGAGGACTACATACGAATCCCGGCGAAGTCTCCGGCCTTCGATCCCGACTGGCAGACCAATGGCCACATCGCCGCAGCCGTCGAGCTGATCCGCAACTGGTGCGTGGCACATGCACCCGAGGGCGCATCAGTCGAGGTGCGCGAACTGGCGGGTCGCACTCCCCTACTGGTTGTTGATCTGCCTGCCAGCGATGCGAACCTGGGGGCCGACACCGTGCTCCTGTACGGCCATCTCGACAAACAACCGGAGATGACGGGCTGGGATGATGGACTCGGGCCCTGGACCCCGGTGTTGAGAGAGGGACGTCTCTACGGTCGAGGTGGCGGCGACGACGGCTATTCCGCCTTCGCGATCATGGCGGCACTCGATGCCGTGAGATCCGCCGGCGGAAAGCATCGGCGATGCGTCGCAGTGATCGAAGCCAGCGAGGAGAGTGGCAGTCCCGATCTGCCGGCCCATCTGAATGCGCTCGGCGACTCACTGGGCGATGTCTCATTGGTCATCTGCCTCGACTCCGGCGCTCCGGCCTATGACGCGATGTGGATGACCACATCGCTCAGGGGCCTGGTTCAGGCCGAACTTCGCGTCGACGTCCTCGAACGCGGCATGCACTCCGGGATCGTCGGCGGGCTCGCACCATCCAGCATGCGGATCATGAGAACTCTGCTCGATCGCATCGAAGACCCTGTCACCGGCCGGGTGCTCATCCCCGAGTTCCACGTGGAGGTCCCGGCGGATCGGCTCGCCGAGGCCAAAGCCGCAGCGGCTGACGGTGTCGATCCTCGTCTCGACGTGCGGTTCTCAGGGTCGACTCGCAGCGATGCACACGACGCTGTCGGCGCGCTCGTCACCAACACGTGGGAACCGTCCATGGCGACGATTGGGATTGATGGGATTCCGTCGTTGGCCGACGCGGGCAACGTCTTGCGGCCCTTCACGACCGTCGGCCTTTCGTTCCGGCTCCCCCCCACCTGCGACCCGGCGGGGGCGATCACCGCCCTCCACGAAGTGGTCACGAACGATCCACCAAACGAAGCGACCGTCGAGTTGACGGTGCTCGAGTCCTCACCTGGCTGGAATGCCGCGCCGACTTTGCCCTGGCTGAGCGATGCTCTGGACGCCGCCTCGACCGCCCACTTCGGCAAACCCACCGGATCGTGGGGTATCGGCGGAAGCATCCCGTTCATGGCGATGCTCGGCGAGCGCTACCCAAGGGCCCAGTTCGTCATCACCGGCGTGCTCGGACCAGGTTCGAACGCCCACGGCCCCAACGAGTTTCTGGATCTGGCGACCGCGAGGCGGATATCAGCGTGTATGGCCGAGGTCATCGGCGCTCACTCTGCCAGCTGATCAGCCCGAGTTGGCTCGGAGAACGGGCCAACGGCCCGGCACGCCACGGAGCTCGTGCACACCTCGGGACTCGTATTCGATGCCCGACCCGATCGTGATCGCCGGGACGGCGCCCGAGACCAGGATCTCACCCGCATCGGCCAGGTCGAGGATCCGCGCAGTCAGGTTCACGGCTAGGCCTCCGATGTCATCGCCTCGCCGTTCGACCTCCCCGGTGTGGATTCCAGCCCGCACGGCCAGCCCCAATGAAGACAGGCCCGAGATGATCTCCGACGCAGCCGCCAACGCGGCGGTGGGTGTCGGAAACACCATCAGGGCTCCGTCGCCGGTCGCGGTGATCCGGCGACCGGCGTGGACTTTCAACCTCTCGTCGGTAATGACGTCGTGACGGTCAAGCAGCTCGCGCCAGCGCCGGTCGCCAACGTCGGCAGCCAGTTCGGTGGATCCCACGATGTCGGTGAAGAGCATCGTTGCAAGCTCTCTCGTGCCCTCCGCGGCATGAGCGGATCCGACCACGAACCGCTCGAGGGCCACCATCCAGGGATCTATCTCACCCAGGTACGGGACCTGATTCGAGCCTTCCAGTTCCATGAACTCGGCATCGGGAATGTGTTCGGCCAGGTAACGCCCCTGCTCAACGGTGTAGAAGCGCGCGTCGCGACGATGCATCACCAAGGTCGGCGCTTGAACCTTGGTCAGCTGGCGGCGGACATCAACATCGGCCAACCCTTCGAGAATCGCCTCCGCTGATCCCCTCGACGCTCCGATCTGGCCGCCACGCGAAGCGAACCGGTGGTAAGGATCGTCGTCACTGAGGTCGGGCAGTAACAACGCTTCCAGCGAACTGGTCTTTGAACCGTCGAGGATGTCCTGGATCAACAGCTCGCCCTCGTCGAGCCGGATCCCATAGGGGTAGTCCTCGGACCAGACCTGTTTGGCGAACCCGTTGAACAGAACGAGGTGGGTCACCAACTCTGGGAAGTTGG
>JBPCTU010000147.1:0-9332 GCA_051011515.1 Acidimicrobiales bacterium | reverse complement strand
CCCCTGACCTGAAGCGGCCTGATCTCGCTGTCAGGGATCTTCCTGGTCTCGCGAACCTTGCGGCGTCGCTGATACAGGGCGCCTGGCCTCATGGCGTTCCAGACCCAGGCGCCAGCAGCCGCCCGCGAGAGTCCGAACTGCCCTACCAGCAAGGCACCCAACGAGCGGAACAAGGTGTACAGGAGACCTTGCGGGATGACCCGGATCGAATGCCCGATGCCGTAGACGGTCAGGATCATGCGAACCCGGTTGCGTTCGCGTGTGCGTTCGAACTCGCCTGAGGAGGACTCTGTTCGTCCATGCTCGGGGACTCGGGCAACGGCCGATGGCACAACCATCACTCGAGCGCCGGCCACATGGGACCGCCAACAGAAGTCGACGTCGCCGCCGACGATGTCCATGGTCGGATCGAACCCCTCGAGCGCATGGAACAGGTCGCCACGAACCAGCTGCACACCTTGGGGCACTGCGAATACGTCGACTACCGCGTCGTGTTGCTCCTGGTCGAGCTCGCCAGGTTCAACACGTGACACATCGTGACCGAGCTTGTCGACATCGAGCCCGACGTCAACCAGACGCTCGGGGTTGTCCCAATCGACGAGTTTGGGCCCCGCGATGCTCGCGTTCGAGCGGATCGCTTCCTCGACCAACAACCGAAGAACGTCGGACGCGAGCGCTGCGTCCTGGTGGCAAAGGAGGTAGAAAGCCGGCGGCGAGGTGTTGTCGAGAACGTGGTCGGCGGCTGTTCCGAACCCGCCAGCGTCACCGACCTTGCGGATCTCGGCTCGAGGAGCCGAACGTGCCACGGCCGCCTCCACCTCCTCGTCGTCTGCGCTGACCAGGGCCACCACACCAAAACGTGGGTAATCCTGAGCGACCAGCGACGTGAGTACTTCGTCCAGCCGGTCGGTTGTGTCCTGAACGACAACAACAGCCTCTACCCGCGGAGCGGTGACCGAAGCGCGGTCCTCCCTCGGCGGGGCAGGGTCAGGCAAGTCCACAACCGCCAAACGGTACCCCCGAATATCGCTGGCGCGACGTACCCCCCAATCCCCCCGGACGGGCCCGCCCCGCCAGGATCGGCAGGCCGACCACCCCTGTGACCAGCGACTTGTCGGCTGGTGGGAAACGCGTTCGCGGCAATAGGGTGAACGCTGTGTCAGAAAGCACACCCGAGGACGCTGAAACTTCTCAGGATGAGCCCGTAGACCGCTTGGCCGATCTGCTGTACACCGTCGTGGGCTTCGGTGTTCTGGCTGTCAACCGTGTTCAAGTTGCCCGGCGAAGCGCCCAAGCCGGAGCTGCAGGCACGGCAGCAAACCTGCCCGGGACCGACGACCTCAGAGCGCTGTTGTCCGACCCTCAAACAATGCGCAACATCGCCGTTCGCCTACGAGACGAGCTTCAAGATCTGGACAACGCCGTGGGCGGCTTCGACAACCGGGTCAACTCTCTGCTCGACGACATCGAAACCGAACTTCCCGAGAACGCCACATGGGTCACCGACATGTTGCGCACAGTCGCCGACGACCACATCGTCCAGATGCGGTCGATTGTGGGCCTGGAAGTGCGCTGACATGAAAGCGCTGATAACCGGTGCCGGCGGCTTCGTGGGTCACCACCTTGCCGCTCACCTCGACGACGCCGGCGACGATGTAGCCACAACCGACCGGCGCCAGGGCGGGCCCGACATCGTTGACAGCGCTGCGATGCAGGCCGTAGTCGAGTCTGCGAATCCCGACGTCATCTATCACTTGGCCGGCCAGGCCGATGTCGCCGCTTCCTGGCGCGATCCGGTCGACACGTTCAAAAGTAACGCTCTGGGCACCGTCTCGGTATTGCGGGCGGCTTCGATGTGTGACGTGGCCCGGATCGTGGTTGTCAGCAGCGCCGAGGTCTACGGACTGGCTCCGCCCGATGCAATGCCACTGGCCGAGAGTGCACCGATCGACCCTGTTACGCCCTACGCGGCCAGCAAAGCCGCCGCCGAGATGTCAGCCCGGCAATGGGCAAATTCCGGCCTCGGCGCAGTGATCGCCCGCCCTTTCAACCATTTGGGACCGGGACAAAGCGACCGCTTCGTAGCCCCAGCCCTTGCCAGCCGACTCATCCAGGCCAAAGCCGAGGGTCGAGACCACATTCCCATCGGCAACACCGCCGCTCGTCGAGACTTCGTCGACGTCCGCGATGTCGTCCGCGCCTATCGGTTGTTGGCCGTTGCCGGCAGCTCCGGCGAGGTCTACAACATCTGCTCCGGCACCGACGTAGCCATCTCGGAACTGGCCCAAATGATCCTCGATCGCGTCGACCCCACCATTCGGCTCGAGCCCGATCCGGACCTCCAACGCCCGTCGGATCTACCTGTCCTGCGGGGCGATCCGTCGAAGATCCAATCACTGGGATGGCACCGCGAGATCAGCCTCGAGAACACGGTGGACGACTTGATCGCGTCAATACCACTGGTTACCGCCAAATGACCGCCCATCCAGCAGTACCAACCTCATTCACGAGATCCTGGTGCCTGCCTGCCATGAGCGCTCAAACCCCCTGAGAGATCATCGGAGACAAGATGCCCACCGCACTGATCACCGGAATCACCGGTCAAGACGGTTCCTATCTGGCCGAACTCCTTCTCGAGAAGGGATATGAAGTCGTCGGCATGGTCCGCCGCACCAGCACTGTCAACTTCGAGAGAATTTCGCACTTCCAGGACCGCTTGACGCTGGTCAACGGCGACATCCTCGACCAGGTATCGCTCATCGACGCGCTCAACGAACACGAGCCGCACGAGGTCTACAACCTCGCCGCTCAGTCCTTTGTGCAAACCTCATTCAGCCAGCCCGTACTCACCGGCGAAACAACAGCTCTCGGGGTCACCCGCCTGCTCGACGCAATACGCATCGCCGACCCGTCGATTCGTTTCTACCAGGCGAGCTCCAGCGAGATGTTCGGGAAGGTCAGAGAAGTCCCCCAGACCGAACTGACTCCCTTCCACCCCCGTAGCCCTTATGGAGTGGCCAAGGTCTACGGACACTGGATCACCGTCAACTACCGCGAGAGTTACGGGCTGCACGCATCTTCCGGGATCCTGTTCAACCACGAAAGCCCGCGCCGCGGTCACGAATTCGTCACCCGGAAGATCAGCTACACCGCGGCGCAGATAAAGCTGGGCATGGCCGAGAAGCTCGCTCTGGGGAACCTCGACGCCAAGAGAGACTGGGGTTACGCCCCCGACTACGTCGAGGCGATGTGGGCGATGCTCCAGCAGGACGAACCCGACGACTACGTCGTGTCGACGGGCGAGACACACAGCGTCCGGGAGTTCTGCGAGGTCGCGTTTGCCCACCTGGGGCTCGATTACGACGAGTACGTCACGATCGACAGCCGTTTCTTTCGGCCGGCCGAGGTCGATGAGTTGGTCGGAGACGCCACCAAAGCGAAGCAGAAGTTCGGTTGGGAACCCAAAACTTCGTTCGAGGAGCTCGTCACCGCCATGGTCGATGCCGACATGGCATTGCTCGAAGGGCGCTTGCGACCACTCTCGTGAGCCCCGCTCCCACTTGTTGTGTCCTCGCTGGCGGAGTTGGAGCGGCGCGTTTGTTGCGCGGCCTCGTGCGGGCCATTCCTGAAAGCAACGTCACCGCCATCGTCAACATCGCTGACGACTTCCGGATTCACGGGCTTCACGTCAGCCCCGACCTCGACACGGTCACATACACCCTCGCAGGCGTGGACAACGCCGAGACCGGCTGGGGGGTGACCGACGAGACCTGGGCAGCCATGGAGATGGTTCGGATGTACGGCGGCATCGAGTGGTTCAACCTCGGCGACCGCGATCTGGGCACCAACCTGTTCCGAACCCAGCGTCTGTCCGAGGGGGCCACCCTCTCGGAGGTAACGGCCGAGATTACGAACGCATGGAGCATCGGCGCCAGAGTGCTTCCAGTCTCCGACGATGCGATCCAGACACGGGTGACAGTGGTCGACGAGGGCGAGATCGGCTTTCAGGAGTACTTCGTCCGGCGTCGCCACGACGTCGAGGTAAGTAGCGTTCGGTTCGAGGGCATCGACGAAGCTCATCCATCTCCCGGCGTAATCGAGTCCATCAAGAGCGCCGACCTGGTCGTCATCGCCCCCTCGAACCCCATCGTCTCGATTGGACCCCTCTTGGCCGTCCCCGGCGTCTCAGAGGCCCTGGTGGAACGCAGGAAGACGGTCGCTGCGGTGTCGCCGATAGTGGGCGGCCGGGCGTTGAAGGGTCCGGCCGACCGGATGATGTCGGAGCTTGGGCATGACGCAACTGTCGTTGGGATTGCGTCGATCTACGAGGGTGTGGCGGCCACGCTCGTCATCGATGAGCTCGACGCCGAACTCCGTTCCGATGTTCTGGGCAACACGAACGATCTCAGCTGTGTGGTCACCGACACCGTCATGAGAGATGCTGATACGGCCCAACAGCTGTCGCGGACGATCATCGACGAGGTCATCGGATGAAACTCGAGATACTGCCAGTGGAAGGCATCCCGGAGGTTGCACCCGGTGACGACCTTGCCGACCTGATAGCGACGACGGGCGCTGTCCGCGACGGCGACATCATCGTTGTCACCCAAAAGATTGTGTCGAAGGCCGAGGGAGCCATGGTCGCGGTAGATCCCGAAGATCCGCTCAGCCACAAACCGTTGGTCGAAGCGGAGTCGGTTCGCGTCGTGCGTCGTCGCGGCGATCTGATCATCAGCGAAACCAAACATGGGTTCGTCTGCGCTAACGCCGGCATCGACCTTTCCAACGTCGAACGCGGGCACGCAGCGCTATTGCCCGACGACAGCGACAGGTCCGCTCGACGGATCCGAGACCGCTTGAGCCACAAACACGGAACTCGCGTAGCCGTGATCATCTCCGACACGTTCGGTCGCCCATGGCGGCGCGGCCTGACCGATGTGTCGATCGGATCCGCCGGGGTCGCCCCAATCCTCGATCTCCGTGGCTCGACCGACACATTCGGCCGGGAGATGCAGGTGACCGAGGTCGCCTTGGTCGATGAACTCGCAAGTGCTGCGGAACTGGTCATGGGCAAAGCAACAGGTGTGCCAGTGGCCATCGTGCGCGGCGCTCCCGACGATTGGTTCCGCGACGGCGCCACTGTCGACGAGCTGGTTCGCGACCCCGCCGAAGACCTGTTCAGGTAACTCCGGGATCAACATCCGAGCGACCCGGACCAGGCGGGGTCGGACTATTCGTACCCGAGCTCTTGATTGATGCGGGAGGACGAGTCGTGTTTGGTGGCTCCGCCCAGGTCGAAGATCATCTCGATGTTGTGGGTCTCGCACACCGCTGACTCGGGCACAACAGCATCGGACGTCCGATCGCCGCCGTTGCCGAATATGAGTCGATGGTCGGGATATCGCCTGGCCAACACTTCGAGCGACGCGCTGACGGTTGCGTCGTCGTCAACGGCAATCAGTGCATCGTCAACGGCCCGCAACGCTTGCACCACCCGTAAGCGATCGGCCTGGTCGATGATGACCTTGCCCTTCTTCAGCGTCTGCTGGGCGTTGTTGTTGACGATCACCGCCAACACATCGCCCATTTCGTCGCCGGCCTCGATCATGTCGAGGTGCCCGGCATGAAGCGGGCTGAAATACCCGCTGATGATGACCAGCACAGGACGGTCGTCTCCAGAACCGCTCACGGGCAGTCCGGTCCGCAATATTCGAGGCAACGCGGCGACAGGTGTGACAGGCCTAGCCGTGTGCTCCCCAACGCCATCAGCCCTCTCCGCTACCCCCGGTCCCGAAGTCCTGTGGACCCGGGATCGCAGTGGTGTTGCGGCCGTCTATGCCTTCGTCACGTGATTGGCCCAGGACAGCTGCCAGCTGGTCGACACTGTCGGGACGGGGAATCACGGCACCTTCGGGAGCGAATGCGATGACCAATGCCTGGCCGTCTCCCAAGAACCTCGCTTCGTCGAGATCCTCGGTGAGGATCTCGTCGGGGTCACCTTCGCCGAACGCATCGTTCCAGCGGACCACCCTGAGAACCGCTTCCTCGCCCTCGCAGACGACACCTTCGACGAGAGCCTCGCTACCGGGGAGCGTCAGCTCGGTGTCGGTGAGAGTTGCGCCCATGTTGGTCAAGAAGACATGCAGCTGGGCCTCTTTGCCGGTGACTGAGGCGGTGAAGGGATGGATGTGAATGATTCCATCCTGATGGGAGTGAATTCCGTCGGGGTCACGCTCGGACTGGAAGGGCGGCAGGAACTCGCCCGACTGACAATCCCAGACTCCGTAAGCGTTATGCCAGTGATCCTGAAGCGTGGGCTCGGCTTGTGCGTCGCGTGTGGCCCGGGCAAACACCACCACTGCCAAACCGAGCACGAGGACGACGACAACCAGAGCCGGAAACCCGAAATGGCGCCGCTCGCTGGGCCCACTGGAGGACCCGACACGAGCTGCGCGAGCCACCTTCTTCGAAGACGATGCCTTTCCCATGGCCGTTTACGGTAGTGGCCCGGATCGCAAATGAGACGTCACCAAACCGACCGGAATTACCCGCATCCACGAATGCTGGCGATGGCCGGTGGCGTCGGTGTCGGGGTGGGCGCGGTCTCGGTGTTGACCACCTGAGTCGGCCCAGCGGTGGCAGTCGGGGTTGGGGCCGCGCCCACCAGCGGCCGGGGAATCGTCAATACGCCCTCCCAGTCGGCGCCGACGATGAGGTCCACCGGTCGGGCCAGTTCGGCATCTCGCTCCTGGAGGGTTGCCCCGGCCACGAGCCACCGCTCGAGCTCCAGAGCAGCGGCGTGTTGCGATGGATCGAACTCGATGACCGTGGTGGCGTATAGGAAGTTGTCGGCGTTCGTGGCTTCGACGACCCGGAAGTCTTCGGCGACGAGAGCGGCCTCTACCTCTTGGGCCAAGCCGGTCCGACCGACACCGTTGCGCACTGCGACACGGAATGACCTGGAACGGTCGGCTTCCCCTCGGAACACGTCGAGTACATCCTGAGCCTCCGCCTCCATGAGCCGCACAACCGACAAGTCGCCGGCGGTGCCGAGTGTGACCGGCAACGTGAGGCGGTTGAGCTCCTCGGCATCGAAGCCGCTGAAGTCACGGGCGAGGTCCACCAAGTCGCCTGGTGTGGTGATGTCGTCGAGCCTCACGTATCCGGCGGCCCAGACATTGTCGACGATGCCTTTGAGCGTCGCCGGGTTGGTCAGGCCTTCGGAGAACGCCTGCTTCAGAGCGACGACCAGAAAGTCCTGCTGGCGTTCGATACGACCGAGATCGCCACGTCCGTCGACCACCTGCCACGTGCCGTCGATGAGGGCCTGCAGTGTCCGCGAGCGGACATAGCCGAGGGCCTGTTCGGGCGTGAGATCGACGCAGCCGGTTTGGCTGACCTCGAATTGGGCCTTGACGTCGCGCAACGGATACTCGACAAACACCGACACGCCGCCGATCTCGTCGACCAGCTCCAAGAAGCCGTTGAAGTCGACCTCGACATAACGATGGATTGGGATGTCGAGAAAGTCCTGGACTGTCGTGACCAGCGTCTCGCGACCAACCTGTCCGCCAAGAGCCAGCGCCCCGTTGAGCTTCGATTCATGTCCAACAGGCTCAGCGATCGGAACCCACAAATCTCTGGGTAGCGACAAGGCAGCCGCGGCCCCGGTCTCGGGTTCGACCCGCAACACGATCATGGTGTCGGTGAGGGTGTTTCCTTCGGCGCGAGTGGCGCGCAGAGGATGATCGGGCGGCAGCCCCCCGATGGAGTCGACTCCTACGAGCAGGAAGTTGATTGGCGCCTGGACAGGTTCGCCCTCGACTACTTCCTCTTCAGCAGGGTCGAGGACCGCGCCGAACCCGGTTCGAGGGATGCTGGAGACCGTGTCCCTGGCGTACGCGAGGACAAAAGCGGACAGCAGTGCTGACACGACGATCGCCAAGTTGGCGCCGATCATGAGCCGTTGCGGCCAGGTCCGTCGCGGCCGCGGCCGTCTCGAAAACATCCCTGCCAAGTTAGTGCGCAACGGGGTGGTTTTTGCGCCGTCTCCGCCTGGGCGGCCACTCCGCTGCCAACAACCAACGCCGACTGGTCGCGCCGCTCAGTGGAATGAAGTCGAGTCGGGCCTGTCCCTGGCCGCCCTCAAGCCTGGCCGGCAGGCGCCACAGCGACCGAAACCACGTCGCCGGCCACGATCTCGACCGTCTCTCCGGGTAACCCAACCATCAATGCGCCCGACTCGTTCACTGCCGCTGCCAGACCTGTCAGCAAACCGTCGTCGAGCTGAACCTCGACGACTGTGCCAAGTGTTGCTGAGCGCCCCCGATACCGCTCCCACATCAACTCGGGAGCGTCGTCAAGGGACCGCAGCAACCGGTCCGCGTTTCGAAGAATTCGAACCGCCAACTCATCGCGTCCCGGCGCAACGCCCAACTCGTCCAGCGCGGCTGCCGGATTTGCCAAGGCTGGCACACCGCCCGATTCGACGTTCAGTCCGAGGCCTATGACAACGGCTGTCCCGTCTGAGCCCACACGAGACTGCGCCAGGATCCCGGCGAGCTTGCGCTGGCCATCGACTGGCCCCACTACCAAGTCGTTCGGCCACTTGATGCGCGACCCTGGGCAACCGAGAGCGTCGCAGGCTTCTGCCGTCGCTACTGCAAAGGCAGCGGTCAGGACCGACAGGCGTTCCGGGTCCATCGACGGCCTCAGGAGTACCGACATGAGCAGTGACTGGCCGGAGGTGTCGGTCCAAGTTCGATCGCGGCGGCCCCTGCCAGCGGTCTGGTGATCGGCCACGCGGACAAGGCCCGGTGATGCCCCTTGGGTTGCTCGGGAGAGCAGGTCCTCGTTCGTGGAGCCGGTCTCGTCGACCCACTCGACCGGGCCGAACATCGTGTCCCCAAGTTGCGCCGAAACAGACTCGGCGCGGCCATCGGAAGGCCCCTGCCAGCGTGAAGTGTGCGCGGGTGCGCGCTTTACGCTGGCAGAAGAACGGTGGAATTCGTCATCGGCCGGGCCGTTGTCGGCGTCCTCACCACCCTGAACTGGCATGTCCCCCCTCCCCATCTGCCACCATTGTGGCTCTGCGGCGCAAAGTCGGCGCCATTGTCGTCACCGATCAGACGGGTCGTTCTACTCGTGTTCTCAAAGGTTCTAATCGCGAATCGAGGCGAGATCGCCGTGCGCGTGATCCGCGCTTGTCAGGAACTGGGCATTGCCACGGTAGCCGTGTACTCGGATCTCGACCGTTCAGCGCTCCACGTGCGTTTGGCCGACGAGGCTTACGCCCTCGGTGGCCAGACTGCTGCAGAGAGCTACATAAACAC
>JBPCTU010000146.1:0-3427 GCA_051011515.1 Acidimicrobiales bacterium | reverse complement strand
GTTGAAAGGGGAACAGATATTCGAGTTGGCTCCCTTGGCAGTGTTCGCCGACGCTGAAGTGACCGACGGTGAGGGGAGCCGGTCCCCGGCTGTCGAGCTGTTCCTACGCGCGGCACGGGCGGCCCGTCCCGACTTCGCTGGGTCCGCTGACGAACTCGCCGATGTGGTCGCAATCTGCCAGGCCCTCGACGGGTTACCGCTAGCGGTTGAGCTGGCGGCCGCGCAGCTTCGCTACGTGCCACTTGGATACATCCGGACGCACATGAGCGTGAACACTGCGCTGGGCGGCGACGAACTGCGCGATCGCCCGGCGCACCAGAACTCGGTCACCGACACGGTCGAGTGGAGCTATCGCCTGTTGACTCCGACTGAGCAGCGGCTACTTCGTTGCCTGTCCGTACTTTCGGGGGCATGGTCGCTCGAAGACGCAGCCGCAGTCTCGGAGGTGACCGATTCGGCAACCACTCTTCGAGGTGTAGCCGGCCTTGTCGACAAGAGCTTGGTCGTACGTGCCGACACGGGCGCTACTGAACCCGGGTTCACCATGCTGCACGTCATTCGTGAGTACGCGCGCGACAGGCTCGAAGAAGCAGGCGAGGCACGCGAGATACGACTCAGACATGCCGACCACGTTGCAACAGTCACGCGCGATTTCGAACAGCAGTGGTGGACCGACCTCGGGAAGGCGGCGGTTGCTGACCTCGGCAAGCGTTACCCGTCGGTTCTCGACGCGCTCGAGTTCTCTTTCGCGGACGGTGATCCGTTGGTGGGCGCGGCCATCACGGCCGATCTTCACATCTGGTGGCCTCGATCTGGTTATCACGTCGATGGTCGACGGTTTGCAGCGTTGGCGTTCAACCACATAGAGGATCTCGATCAAAGTGTGGCGGCGCTTCTGAATCTCTGCGTGGGGATGTTGGCCTTCATGAAAAGGGACTTGAGCACGGCTCGTCACCACTGGCAGCTGGCGGTTGACCAGACACTCGCTGAACCATCTGGGCGCTACCACATCCTCGCAATTTGCGATGTTGCGGCCACTTCGATCGGTCGGCCGGATGAGTTCGATGACGCTCTCGAAATGGCCGCAGAAGGACTCGCCAGAGCCCGCGCCCTCGGCGAAGCTCGGCTGCTCGCCAACTGCCTGAATGTCTATGGAGAACTGTCGCGAGTGGGAGGCAGGCTCGATCTGGCGAAAGAGGCCTACATCGAGGCGCTGGAGCTGAACCGCGCGCTCGGAGACGAACAGAACGAAGCAATCGTCGAGGCGAATCTCGGACATGCCGCGACCGCACTCGGCGACTACCGCGAGGCGCTGGGACATTCGCGCCGGGCGTTGGTGTTGTCCTCTGAACTCGGCGATCGCGTAATGGCCGCCTGGACCATCTCCGAGCTAGGACTCCCGCTACTAGGTGTGGGCGAAGCCGACCGAGCTGCGTTCCTGGTAGGCGGGTCGGAGTCGGCGCTCAACGTGCTCCAAGCTCATCGTGGCCCCGGTGACCAACCGAGTTTCGAGCAAGGGATATCCGCGCTGGTGGCCGAGCTGGGGCAGGAACGCTTCGACGAATTGTTCGAGGCGGGAGCAGCTGTGGCTTTGGACCAGTGTGCAGCACTCGCTCTTGAGACGCTGTCGGACCTGACCTGAGACGCCGCCGACGGCCACTGCCAGGGACCCCGGGCGGGTCTCAGGCGCCGCTCATCTCCGGCGCTCGGTTGAGCTCGGCCAGGCCGATGTAGCCCGCCTGTTGACCCCATGCGTCGTAGACCAGGACGTGCTCGGAGCCGGCGTCTCGGAGCCGATCGACGATGGTGTCCAACGGTTCGTCTGATCGAGCGCTGACGAATTCGCTCCAACCCACGACCAGGTCGCCGGCGAAGGTGGAGTCGTAGCGACGCGGATTGACCGAGCGCAGCTTGGCCGCCGGCACGATGCCGGTGACGGCACCGTCGGCCCCGCGGATCGGGAATGCGACCCGTCCTTGGGGGCCGGCCATGGCAACGAGGCCGGAAACGGTGACCGCACTGTCGGTGGGCGAGGCCAAGGGGGCCATCACCTCACCCACCGACGCGTGCGCTGCCACCTGAAAGATTTGTGCCCGTCGTTTCTCGGCGCTGGCGCCCGCCATCAGGAACCAGCCGAGGATCAGGAGCCAGAAGGTTCCGCCACTGAAGAACGTGAATACGCCGACAGCCAGCATTAGGCCACCGAACCACTGCCCTACGGTCGCTGCGGTGGCCCTGGCGCGGTGCGGGTTACCCGAGCGCCACCAAAGCGCAGCGGTGAGGATGCGCCCCCCGTCCAAGGGTGCGGCGGGCACGAGGTTGAACACCGCCAGGATGCCATTGACCAGCCCCAACCAGACCAACATCGTGGCGACGAGGCCGGATCCGAAGACGCTGCCCAGGGCGAACCCGGCCCCGGCGAAAGCAGCCGCCAGCACGACACTGACCGCCGGCCCCGCAGCTGCGATCCGGAACTCGGCGCCGGGTGAGCCGGCCTCCTTCTCGATCTCGGCCACACCACCCAGCAGCCACAACGTTATGGCTTTGACCCGGATCCCTTCGCGTTGGGCGACGAGGCTGTGCCCCAGCTCGTGGGCGAGTATCGAAGCGAAGAACATCGCAACCCCGCCTGTGGCGACCAGCCAATACGCGGTAGTCGTGGCGCCAGGCACAGCGTTTGGCAGGAAACCGGTGGCCAGGCTCATGAGATAGAGGACGGCGATGATTAGCAGGCCCCAGTTCAGGCCCACGGGAATCCCCGAGATGGTCCCGAGACGCAGGCTCTGCTTCATTTGTTCCTCAGCTCACTTTCCGTGATCTTTTTGTCGTTCTTCGCCGCTCTGTCCGGTCGGGACTGGGTTCCATCATTGGTTGGCCCACTTCTCTGGCCGGAGTTGGCGTCGCTGAGAAGAACAACACCGATTCTTGCCGAGAAGTTCCCAAAGTGTGCTGGATCGTGGCTAAAGGAGCGGTCAAGGAATTCTCGATCACTCGCCGCCACGTCGAGCTGTGGCAGTACGGTTTTGGCGAACACGACCCGTCGCGCGGCCAAATGGGCCGGCGCTCGGCTCCGACTCGACGAGCGGCGCAGCGACCCCGGAGGACCAACATGACCGATCTTGATGAGGGCTCGCCTGGCGACGAGTTCATCCCGATCCAAGAGGGCATCGAGATCAACCTGCCCGACGACAGCGCCGAGGACGTCGCGACCGAGCGTTTGAACCGCAAGCAACGGCTGGCTGCTGGTCTGCGCACGCTGGGTCGACTTCGTCTGGCCGAGGGAGTGGCCGGGCACGTGACTGTTCGCGATCCCGAGCTCACCGACCACTTCTGGGTGAACCCGTTCGGGATGAGCTTCAAGCTGATCAAGGTGTCCGATCTGATCCTGGTGAACGACGAAGGCACCGTTGTCGAAGGCGACAAGCCG
>JBPCTU010000145.1:0-3140 GCA_051011515.1 Acidimicrobiales bacterium | reverse complement strand
CCATTGTCGGTGAGCATCGCCGCGGCGACACCGAGGAGGTATGCCGGCACTTCGTGGGCGACGTAGTAGCCGAAGATGTTGTCGGTGAAGGCATGGCCGTTGCACTCCATGAAGATGGTGTCGGGGTTGGCCGCGGCGACGTCGCTCAGCAACGAGGCGTATTCGGTGTTGGCAAAGATGATGTCGTTGCCGTCGTCGGCGAGCTGCTGGAACAGCTGGGTTGTGGATGCATCGAATCCGATGTTCGGCGTGAATGCTGTTTCCAGCTGGCCGCCGAGTGCCGCTTCGGCTTCCAGACGAGCGCGGTCGTGTTCCTGAGTCCAGCCGTTGTCGTCGGGCGGTCCGATGTAGACGAAGTGGGCCTTGATGCTGTCCTGGCCGCCACCGCCGCCATCTCCTCCTCCGTCGTCGCCACCGTCATCGCCGGAGCCGTCGTCCCCGGAGCTGCCGTCGTCGCCGGTACTGGTCGACTCGTCATCGTCGTCACCGCATGCCGCAAGCAACGGGCCACCCAAGGCGACACCGCCGAGGCCGATAACTCCCAGACGTAATGCCCTTCGCCGCGGTACCCCCTGCATCTCGGGCAGATATAGGCCGGTTTTTTCATCCTTTTCCATTTTCGGAGCCCCTCCTCAGGTCTCGTGTCTGTCGGGCCGCGCTCACTCGAGGTTCCTCAAGTGAGCTGAGCAGCCAATTCGTCGAACTCAATCGCCCATTCCCGCCGCATCGTGCGTTTGTCGGGTTCGTCCAGCCAAGCGCCGTCGATGCCGTTCAACATGCACTGGCGGAAGTCCTCCACCTCGAACCCCATGTGGTTGTGAGCCATGATGAAGTCCTTGGTCGGATCGGTCTTGAACATCGGCGGGTCATCGCAGTCGAGGCTTATCTTCAAGCCGAATTCGCGCATCTGACCGATCGGGTGGTTGTCGAAGTCGTCGTTGAAGTAAACCCAGGCTGTTGAAACCGGCGTACAGGTGAACACGACACCTTCGTCGCGACAGCGCCGCATGACGGCCTCGCTCTCGACCACGTGGTAGCCGTGGTCGACGCGCTCGCAGCCGAGCAGGTCCAGGCATGTCTCGATGTTTCGCGGTGGGGCGTCTTCGGACTGGTGGGCGGTGAGCCGTAGCCCGGCGGCATCGGCCATCCGGTAGGCCTTCCAGAATCTCTCCGGCGGGAACTCGGCCTCGGCGTAGTCCATGCCGATACCGATCACCTCGTCGCGTGGCTGGGCGGTCATGGTTTCGACCATCTCGACCGCGAGCTCGGGACTCTCCATCCGGTTGACGGCTCCGATCAACCGACACTCGATGCCATGGTCCGAGCGCGCCGCGTTGATACCGTCGATGAGCCCGTCCACGCATGTTTCGTACGACGCGCCGGCTGCCATGTGGGTCGTCGGGTTGAAGAACATCTCGCGGTATCGAACGTTGTGATCAGCCGCCTCGGTGAGGGTCTCGTAGCAGATCCGCTCGAAGTCCTCGCGGTCGATCACCCCAAGCGCGGTGTTGTCGTACATGTGGAGGAACTTGTAGATGTCGGGGTAGTCGTACAGGTCCTCGGGCTCGGCGTACTCGGGCAACTCGACGCCGTGTTTGTTGCAGAGGTCGACAGCAGTTTGGGCTTGGACCGAACCCATCAGGTGGAGGTGCAGGCTGACCTTGGGGATCGCCTTGAGAAACTCGTCCATGTCCACGGCCTTACGACCCCCCCCAACGCGGAGTGAACTCCGTGCCACGGCACGCTAGCAGCCCCGCGCTCGCCGGATAGATCAAGCTTCGTCCATGAGTATCCGACGGCGGTCCGGCGCTGCCCCGAGCGCCTGGTGGCGAAGGTCTACAACGCCGCTTCCAATACCGCGCGACAGCCCTCCGGGGTGCCCTCGATGGGGTTGTTCTTGAGCAGGTAGCTCTTCATCGCGTCGTCCACGATGCGATCGTGATCGGCTACCTGCACCCCGGATTCGGCGAGGCCCATTCCCATGCCGATGCGCTCGTTGAGCGAGCTGATGATCGCACCTGCCTGGCCTGCCGCAGATTCGTCGTCCACACCGTCCGCGCCGAACAGCCGGGCGACCCAGGCGGTCTTCTCCAGAACTGCGGACCGGTTGAAGTCCAGAGTCGCGGGCATGAGCGCAGCGCACAGATAGCCGTGATGAAGGTCGTAGACGTATCCCACTGGCATCGCCACCGCATGCAGGATCCCGAGACCTGATTGTTCCTTTGCCAGACCCCCAAGTGCCGAAGCGATCGTCAAGGCGCCTCTGGCCTCGAGGTCACCTCCATCGTGTACGGCGGTCTCGATGTGTTCGGCAACCAGTCGCATTCCTTGTTCTGCGATTGCATCGGAGAACGGGCTGGCGGCCAGGCCCAGGTATGCCTCCAGGGCATGCGACAGCGCATCCATGCCTGTTGCTGCGGTGAGCCAAGGCGGCATCCCGACCTGGAGCGCCGGATCGAGGATCGTTATCCATGGTGCGGTCCCGGGCCCGAAGACGCCCTTCTTCTCACCCGTGGCATGGTCGACGAGGACCGAGACCTTCGCGGACTCCGCACCCGAACCCGCCGTCGTGGGAATCGCGACCTGCGGCACACCCGCGACCTCGATGCTGCGCTCGCCGCTCATGAAGTCGTGGGCCGAACAGTCGTTGGCTGCAGCCGCAGCGATGATCTTGGCCGTGTCTATCGGACTCCCACCGCCGAGCCCGACAACGGAGTCCGCACCGAACTCTCTCAGGACAGACGCCCCAGAGTCGACGTTTTCGACGGTCGGATTCGACTTGACGTCGGTGAACCGCTCGGTGGCGATCCCTCCAGCCCGGAGGCCCTCTTCGATTTGATCGGCGATTCCGGCGTCGACGATGCCCGGATCGGTCACAACAAGCGCGCGCCCGAGGCCTCGTGCCGCAAGCCGTTCGGCGGTCTCGCCCGACCGCCCGGCCCCGAAGACGAACTCGATGGGTGAGAAGTACTGGAACGGCGCAAACATGAGAACCCCCTCGTCTGCCGGCTCTCGGCTGGCCCAGTCTTCCACAGGCGACGACTAGCATCGACCGGCACGGACGCCGACCAGGAGGAGCGACACGTGTTGGAACATGCCGCTCGGGAGGCAGTGCGAGGGCTCGAGGAAGCGGGCATCGA
>JBPCTU010000144.1:0-5084 GCA_051011515.1 Acidimicrobiales bacterium | reverse complement strand
GTGGCTCCGGGAAACAACCCGAGGATCACCACCACTACAAAGAACGACACCTGCATGCGGACAGGGAAGCCGAACAGCGTGAACCGCACACCCCCTCCCCCGATCTGCAAACCCGAGAACGGAGCGGACACGTCTACTCGGCCAACAACAAGCCGTAGACGAGCGAATCGATGAGAGCCTGCCAGCTCGACTCGATGATGTTCTCGGACACTCCGATGGTGGTCCAGGTCTGATCGCCATCGGTCGAATCGAGCAACACTCGCGTGACCGCGCCGGTTCCTTGCTCGGTGTTGAGCACCCGGACCTTGTAGTCGGTCAATGAGATGTCGGCCAGCCGGGGATACCGCTCGGTGAGAACAGTTCGCAGCGCTGTGTCAATGGCATTAACAGGCCCATTGCCCTCGCCGATACCAACGAGTCGATCCTCGCCCACCCAGAGCTTGACAACGGCCTCGGTGTCCACCTCGACAGCGACATCGTTCCAAGCGCGACTGCCACCACCGCGGTGAACCATATCGACGTGGAACGACTCGATCGTGAAGTAGTCCTGCTCCCAACCCGATGCGCCTCGCATCAACAGCTCAAGCGATGCATCGGCAACTTCGAAGTGGTATCCCTCATGTTCGAGCCGCTTGAGCGCTTCGACCACGTCGCCGAGAGCCTTGCCGTCGATGTCCAAGCCGATCTGGTCGGCCTTGAGCTCCAGCGTGCTCCGACCGGCCATCTCCGACACGACAAATCGGGTGCCGTTGCCGACTGTCTCGGGGTCGACGTGCTCGTAGGCATCGGGGCGGCGAGCGATGGCGCTGGTATGGAGTCCGGCCTTGTGGGCGAACGCGGAACGGCCTGTGTAGGGCTGCTGGGCGGCCGGTGTGAAGTTGACGAGCTCAGCGACGTGGTGGGAAACCGAAGTGAGACGGTCGAGCCGGTCGGCAGGGATGGTCTCGATCCCCATCTTGAGGCTCAGGTTGGCGATGATCGGCACCAGATCGCAGTTTCCGGTTCGCTCGCCGTACCCGTTGATGGTGCCCTGGACCTGAACCGCGCCGGCGCTGACTCCCGCCAGAGCATTCGCTATTCCGCACCCGGTGTCGTTGTGAAGATGCACACCGACGCCGGCGTCCACATGCGAGACGACGGCCCCAACGGCCTCCTCGACATCGTGGGGGAGTGAACCACCATTGGTGTCGCAGAGCACGAGCCGCTCGGCTCCGGCAATGGCGGCAGCTTCCAAGACCCGCAGCGTGAACTCGGGATTGTTCTTGTAGCCGTCGAAGAAGTGCTCAGCGTCGAAGAAGACTCGCCGGCCTTGGGCAACCAGATACTCCACAGACTCCGCGACCATGGCGACACCCTCATCGAGGGTGGTTCGCAACGCTTCGGTCACGTGGTAGTCCCAGCACTTGCCCACTATGCAGACCACGCCGGTCTGCGCGGCCAGGAGATTCTCGAGCGTCAGATCTTCGTCGACTCTGCCCTTGGCCCTTCTGGTCGAGCCGAATGCCACAAACGTGGATGTCTTGAGCGAGAGCTCGTCCTGAGCTCGCCTGAACAACTCGTCGTCCTTCGGGTTGGCGCCCGGCCAGCCCCCCTCGATGTAGTGAACGCCAAGAAAATCGAGCTGCTCGGCGATTCGGAGCTTGTCCTCGACGGTCAGCGAAATGCCCTCGAGCTGGCTGCCATCGCGCAGCGTTGTGTCGTATATCTCGACTGCTTTGGGTGCCTGGGCCATCGGGTTACCCCTCGACTGGAGTCAGCCATTCATGAGGATCGGGCGAGTCGCCGACCTGCAATGTGGTGAGCGCTTCACGTAGACGAAGGGTGTTCGGGCCAGGCTGACCATCGCCGACCGTTATCCGATCGTCGATGACAACGGTACCCACGGGAGCAAGGACTGCCGCAGTACCCGACAGGAACACCTCGCCACCGGATTCGGCCCAGTCGCTCAGTTCGCTCACGGTGAGGTGGCGCTCCTCGACCTGGTAACCCAGATCTCGCGCCAACGCGATCACCGAGTCCCGAGTGACTCCGTGCAAGAACGATTCGTCCAGTGCTCGGGTTATGACCCGATCGCCATCACAGAGAAAGAAGTTCGATGCGCCGGTTTCGGTGATGTCATCGCCGGTCGCGAACAACACCTGGTCGGCGCCGTGATCGCGTTTGGCGTCGAGCGTCGGCCCGAGCGCCATGGCGTAGTTGGCCCCACTCTTCACCATTCCGAACTGGGGTGTCGTCCGCGGCGTCTTCGTCTCTACGTAGATGGTCAACGGCCTCACCCCACCCGCGAAGTAGTCACCAACAGGCGAACAGAGCACATAGAGCAATGCGGTGTCGCTGGGAACTGCTGCGGCTCCGATGTTGGGCGAGGTGCCGATGTAGGTCGGGCGGATGTAGAGCGAACCCGGGCTCGCTGGAGCGAAGGAGGCGTTTGCCTCCACCGCATCGACGATCATCGCTCGAATGAGGGCGGCGTCGGGCACCGGCATACGTAGCCGACCGATGCTCTGGCGCATTCGTTCGACGTGATCCTCGAGGCGGAAGATCGCCAAGGACCCGCTGCTCTGGCGGTGGGCCTTCAGGCCCTCGAAACAAGCGCTGCCGTAATGGAATACGTGCGTCGCCGGGTGGAACGAGAAGTTCTCCAGAGGTTGCGCAGAACCGGAGTACTGGTAGACGCCATCCTGGAGAGGCGCCAGGGTGATGGAGTCACCAAAAAGCGTTCCGAATGGGGCGTTGAAGGGATCGTCGCTCACGGAGGGGACCTCAGAGTTTGGCCGAGACAGCGTCGCCGATCTCGGTGGTGGAGCCAGTTGTGTTCACACAAGCATCGCACGCAGCACGAATGCGAGCAGCCGCATTCTCCTCCTCGAGGAAGTCGAGCATCAACGCACCACTGAGAATGGCGGCAATCGGGTTCGCCTGACCGGTACCAACGATGTCGGGCGCGCTTCCGTGAACCGGTTCGAACATCGACGGTCCGGTTCGGTCAGGGTTCAAGTTGGCCGAACTAGCGAGACCAATACCCCCAGACACAGCACCCCCCAAGTCGGTCAGGATGTCGCCGAACAGGTTGTCGGTGACGATGACGTCGTAGCGCCCCGGGTCCTGTACGAAGTAGATGCACGCGGCATCGACGTGGTTGTAGGCCGTTTCGACGTCGGGGTATTCCTCGGCAACCTCGTTGAACGTCCGTTCCCACAGGTCGCCCGAGAAGGTGAGGACATTGGTCTTGTGGACCAGAGTCAGGTGTTGCCGCGAGCGGCTACGGGCAAGTTCGAAGCCATATCGAACGCAGCGCTCAACCCCCATGCGGGTGTTGACCGAACCCTGTGTCGCTACCTCATGAGGCGTGTTGGCCCGCAAGAGCCCACCCTCGCCGGCATAGGTTCCTTCGGTGTTCTCGCGGATGACCATGAAGTCGTGGCCCGCCCCTTCGGCCTCGTAGGTGAAGGGACGCAGGTTGATGTAGAGGTCCAAATCGAAGCGCATCTTCAACAACAGGCCGCGCTCTATCACGCCGGGCGGAACTTCGGGAGTGCCGACTGCTCCCAGGTACAGGACGTCGAGCTCTCGCCACTCGTCGAGAATCGAATCGGGCAGTATCGTCCCGTCGCGAAGGTAGCGGGCACCTCCGAGGTCGTAGTCCACGGTGTCGAGGTCCACACCGGCCGCGGCGATGACCTTCAGCCCTTCGGCAATGACCTCCGGTCCGATTCCGTCTCCGCCGATCACGCCAACTTTGTATGCCACGGGTCTCCGATCCTGCCCAGGTGTTCAGTCCTGTCATTCTGCCCGCTCGAGACCCGCCACGGCTCGTCGGAGAACACATGAGGTGCTGCGCCTCGGCGCCTTCGCCGGTAGCCTTTGGCGGATGGCTCAGGAACAACAGCTGTCGCAGGCGGCCTTCGACCGGCTTCAGGCCGAATACAACGAGCTCACGACCATCGGGCGCGTCGAGATCGCCCGGAAGATCGAGACGGCTCGCGAGCTTGGTGACCTTTCCGAGAATGGCGACTACCACGCCGCCAAGGAAGAACAGGGGAAGATGGAGGGCCGCGTGGCTCACCTTTCCCAGATGATCGAAAACGCCGTCATCGTCGACGATTCGGCTGTTGACGGTGTCGTCGGAGCAGGGTCGATCGTGTCCATCCGCTACGAAGGCGACGATGACACCGAGCGTTATCTGGTTGGTTCCATCGAAGAGCGTCACGACGACCTCGACGTCATCTCACCGTCGTCTCCACTCGGGGCTGCCCTAATGGGAGCGTCAGTCGGCGATACCGTGAACTACGAAGCACCAGGCGGAACGCTCGCAGTCGAGATTGCTGCGGTCGACTGACCGTCTAGTCGGCACTGTCGTGGCGACATCGCGTAGATCCCCTGTGACATGAACGAGGACGAACCGCACGACCCCGACTGGGGCGACGCAGACGACATGTTCGCTGCCGCCGGCAGACGTCCTGGGCCGTCTGACGACTCCGACGCGGAGGGTGCGACCGACGACGAGCACAACATCGACGAGCACAACACCGACGAGCACGGCACCGACGAACCAGCCGCTGACGAACAGAGCGCCGACGAGCAGACTACTGACGAAGCTAGCCCGGGCGAGGAAGCTCCTGGCCAAGCCGAGACCGATACACCGGTCACCTCGGCGCAGTCGCCCTATCCCGACGGACCGGGTCCGGAGCCTGCCCGCCCGGCCGAGGACGCCGAGCCGGGTACGGACCTGGCTCCCATTCCGCCGACTCCGCCTGCACGACCGCCCACGTTCGGTTACCACGCTCCCCCACCCTCAACCCCCGACGGCGCACCAGGCCACCGGGCCGGCCCCTATCCCGCCGGTCCCCCTGTGCCGACTCAGCCTCAGTTCGGAAGACGCGCACCTCAACAGGGCCCGCAGCCCAACGCCGACGGTTACTACCCGGCCGACTACTACCTGGGCACCGATTGGACCCGAGTCGTACTTGCCGGCCTCGCGTTGATGGTTCTCGCGATCGCCCTCATCAGCGGGGGTTTCTTCCTGTTCGACCGGTTCGATCCCCGGGATGACGAAGAGGCCACCGAGCTGCCCACGGCCACAC